>JAFUXX010000223.1 GCA_017476965.1 Kiritimatiellia bacterium
ATGATGTCGTCGACGTGCTCGATGCCGATCGAGAGGCGGACGAGCTCGGGGGCGACTCCGCCCTTGCGCAGGTCCTCGTCGGAGAGCTGCGAGTGCGTCGTCGAAGCCGGGTGGATCACGAGGCTCTTCGCGTCGCCCACGTTGGCGAGGATCGAGAAGATTTCGCCGTTGAGCGTGTCCGCGAACTTGCGCGCTTCGTCCGCGCCGCCCTTCACGCCGAAGACGACCATGCCGCCTGCGCCGTTCGGGAGGTACTTCGCGGCGAGCTCGGGCTGCGAGAGCGTCGGGTAGCGGACCCAGGCCACCTTCGGGTGGTTCTGGAGGTGCTTCGCGACCGCGAGCGCGTTCTCGCTGTGCTTCGCGATGCGCAGCGGCAGCGACTCCACGCCCTGGAGGAAGATCCACGCGGCGTCCGGCGCGAGCGTCGGCCCCTGGTTGCGGATGCCGACGGTGAGCAGGCGCAGCGTGAACGCGACCGGGAGCAGGGGCTCGGGCAGGTCGTGCGCGAACCGCAGGCCGTGGTAGCCGGCGTCCGGCTCGTTGTAGAGCGCGAACTTCGGGTTCTTCCAGTCGAACTTGCCGGAGTCGATCACCGCGCCGCCGATGCCGGCGCCGTGGCCGCCGATCCACTTGGAGAGCGAGTGGATCACGATGTCCGCGCCGTGTTCGATCGGGCGCAGCAGCGACGGGGTCGTGAACGTGGAATCCACGACGAGCGGCAGGCCGTGCTTGTGCGCGAGCGCGGCGTAGGCCTCGATGTCGGCGATGTCGAGCGCGGGGTTGCCAACGGTCTCGATGAACACGAGGCGAGTCTTCTCGTTGATCTGGGCTTCCGTCGCGGCGATGTCGTTCACCGGGGCGAAGCGGACCTTGATGCCGGCGTTGGGGAGAATCGCGTCGAACTGCGAGAACGTGCCGCCGTAGAGGTTGGAGGCGGAGACGATCTCGTCGCCCGCGCGGGCGATGTTCGTGACGGTGAAGAAGATCGCCGCCGTGCCCGAGGAGAGCGTGAGCGCCGCCGCGCCGCCTTCGAGAGCCGCGAGACGCGCGTTGAGCACGTCGTTCGTCGGGTTCATGAGGCGCGCGTAGATGTTCCCGAGCTCGCGCAGGCCGAAGAGGTCGGCGCCGTGCTTGGAGTCGCGGAAGTTGTAGGCCGTGGTGCGGTACACCGGGACGGCGCGCGCGTAGGTCGTGGGGTCGCCCTTGGCGGGCTGGCCGGCGTGGACGGCGAGGGTTTCGAGATGGAAATTGCTCATGGTTTTATCCTTTCGTTCGTGACGTTTGCGGAAAAGCGAACGCAATTTTTCGGTGAAGTTCGTTCCCATTGTTTCGTGAGTCGTTTGCGCTTGCCGCCGGCTAGAACTGGTACTGCGCGGAGAGGACGAAGCCGTCCCCGACGCCGAGGCGCGAGCCGGACTTGCTCCCGGTGTCCACGTAAGCCGCGACGAGCGTGAGCTGCGGGTCGACGAACCACGCGGCGTGCAGGTCGTAGTAGTCGTGGTTGTGGACGTCGTCCGCGTCGATGCCGCTCTTGTATTCGGCGCCGAGCGTGAGCCACGAAACCGGGATCAGGTTCACGTTCGCGAACCAGCCGAAGCCGTAGTCGCCGTGGCCGACAACGCCGTTCACCACTTCGTCGGAGTACTGGACGCCGCCGGAGAGGAGCACGGGGACCGGGGTCGAGGTGACGAGCTTCGTCGCGACGGCGTAGAAGTCCGCGCCGTCCTTGTCGAGGCCGAGGGCGTCCGCGGTCGCGGCGTCCGTGTGCTTGTAGATCGCGCCGACCGCGACGGCCGGGAGCCACGGCAGGTCGAACTCGCCGCCATGCAGCAGCGCGAGCTTCGCGCCGACGTTGTGCGACGAGACCGAGTCGTCGCCGTACTTGTTGGCGTCGGTCCAGCCGTAGCCGTATGACAGTTCGAGGCGCTTCGCGACGGAGAACGACGCCGAGAGCGCCGCCCAGTCGATGTCCGCCGAGTCGAGCCGCGTGTACCACGTGCCGACCTGTGGCGCGGAGACGGCCTGGTCGGCGTTTTCGCCGTACGTGCCGGCGAGGAACGCGATCGGGTTGAACGCGATGCCGCCGTCGCCCTGGAGGCCGTTGAGCGGAACGCCTGCGACCGCGGCGGAGGCGAGAAGCGCGGAGGAAAGGAGAATGGAGGAAGAAGTCTTGTTCATGGTTCGGGTCCTTTTTCGGTGCCGCCGACGGCGTCGTTTTCAAGCTCGTCTTGCGGGCGTCTTTTTCGTGGAATCGGTCGAACCGGACTTGAAGGGTTTTGTTTCGGGTTGTGTCTCCGGTTCAACCAAACGGGTTTTCGCGAGTCCGCATCCGGTGCGGACATCGATCTGTTTTCATTTCTTGGCGAACCTCCTTCCCGCGGGCGGGTTTTTCAAAATCACTACCGAATCGGTCGTGAAAACGGGGCGAAGGATACAAAAACCGGAATCCGAATGCAAGAAGAATTTTTCGACCGCGAAAACAGCCGCTTTTCCGGCCTTTTCGCGCCCTTCCGCGCCCGTCGCCGCCCCTCCTTCCGCCCCCGTCCGCGCCAGTCTTTCCCCATCCGCCCGCGCAGCGCCTCGCCGCCCCGCCCGCGATACACTTGCTTTTTGGTTGTGTATTGCCCCGCGCCCTTGGCCCCCGCCCCCGCGCCCTTGGCCCCCCACCCCCGCGCAAATTGCGGCCCGTCCCGGTTGTCGGCCGTCGAATGTCGAATGTCGCCGATAGGGCCCGCCTGCCGGGCAGCCCGTCCCGGTTGTCGGCCGTCGAATGTCGAATGTCGCCGATAGGGCCCTCCCGCCCGGCGGTGCGTCTCGGCGGCAACCCCAATCCCTGACCGAATGCGGCATGGCGCGCGCAGCGGCGCCTACGGCCCGGCCAGCACGTAGTGCGTGGCGCGGGCGCGGCCGCGGCGGACGAGGATGCCCGCGTCGACGAGGGTTCCGATTTCGCGCGAGGCCGTGTCTTGGGATACTTTCCGGATTTTCGCCCATTTGCCGGACGTGAGGTTTCCCTCGAGGCCGTCGAGCAGGCGGTTGAGCATGTCGCGGGGGCCGGGCGCGATGCCGTCGGCCGCGTGCCGGCGCCAGAAATCGGCCTTGCGGAATATGGAAGCAAGCGACTCTTCGGCGTCCTCGACCGCGCGCAGGTGGCAGCCGGCGAACCAGCCGATCCAGCGCGTGGCGTCCATGGTGCCGCGCTGGGCGCGCTCGAGTTCGTCGTAGTAGCCGGATTTTTCCTTCTGGATCCGCGCCGAGAGGGAGTAGAACCTCATCCCGGAGCGCTCCGTCCGCGCGAGCACCCACTCGGTGAGCGCCCTGGCGAGGCGGCCGTTGCCGTCCTCGAACGGGTGGAGCGTGAGGAAACGCAGGTGCGCGAGGGCCGCCCGGACGAGCGGCGGCGGCGCCCCGGCGTCGTCGTTGAGCCACGCGAGCAGGCTTGCGGTCTCCGCCGGCAACGCGGCGGCGGGCGGCGCCTCGAAGTGGACGCGTTCCGCGGCCCCGTGCCGGGAGACGACTTGCATGGGACCGGTTTCGTCGGTCCGGAACGCGCCCGTCCGGACCCGGACGAGCCCCGACCAGCCCGTCGGAAAGAGCGCCGCGTGCCAGGAGAAGAGCCGTTCCGCCGTCATCGGCGCGGCCCAGTTGCGGGTCGCGTCCAACATCATTTCCGCGCGGGCGTCGGTCTCCGGCGAGCCGCGCCGGACCGCACCGGCCAGTACGATTTCCATCCGGCGGGCGACGCTGCTGCGCACGTCGGCGCGGTCCAGCGTCTCGCCCTCGATCCGCGCCGACTCGAAGATTTCGCCCGCAAGCGCCTCCAGCCCGGCTTGGTTCCTGAGTTCGAAGCCGATTCCGGAAAGGCGGCCGAGGAATCGTCCGAGCCGGAACGACGCCTCCGACAGGATTCCTTCGAGCTCGCCGGACTTCCACGTGAATGCCGGCCAGTCCGGGCGGTGGTAAATGTAACCCATGTCGAATCTCCGCATTTTCTGCGGCGATTCTAGCCGCGAATCTCCGCAAAAGCAAGGGAAATCGTCATGGGGCGCGGGCCGCCCGGCGGTCGGCCCCTGCCAGAGCGGCGATGCGGGGCGCGGGGCGCGGTTTGTCAAATGAAAAGGACACCGTAGCGTTTCGCGTCACGACCGCATTGGTCAAAAGCGAGGACACCGACGGCTCCTGCGGAGGGGGCGGCTAGCCGCCCCCTCCGCAGGAGCGTGCCGCATTCGTCCGGCGC
>JAFUXX010000224.1 GCA_017476965.1 Kiritimatiellia bacterium
AAGGGCCGCCGCGAGCGCGGGGAGAACGGGCCCGGTGCGGGGCGCGTCCCGCTCCGGTCAGGGAACGGGGAAGCGCGACACGAAGTCCGCCACCTCGGCGCGGACCTTGGCCTTGACCGCGGCGTCGTCCACGTTTGCGAGGACGAGCTTGATGCGGTCGGCGATGAACTTCATCTCCGGCTCCTTCATGCCGCGGGTCGTGACCGTGGCCGTGCCGATGCGGATGCCGGAAGTGACGAACGGGCTGTTCTTGTCGAACGGGATCGTGTTCTTGTTGACGATGATGCCGGTTTCGTCGAGCGCCGCGGCGGCGACCTTGCCGGTGAGGCCCTTCGTGGTGACGTCGACGAGGCAGAGGTGGTTGTCGGTGCCGCCCGAAACGAGGCGGAAGCCGTCCTCCACGAGGTCCTTGGCGATCGCGGCGCAGTTCTTCACGACTTGGTGCGCCCACGCCTTGTACTCGTCCGTCATCGCCTCCTTGAAGCAGACCGCCTTGGCGGCGATGACCTGTTCGAGCGGGCCGCCCTGGAGACCGGGGAAAACGGCGCGGTTGACGTCCTTCAGGTACTTCTCCTTGCAGAGGATCAGGCCGCCGCGCGGGCCGCGGAGCGTCTTGTGCGTCGTGGTCGTCACGAAATCGGCGTACGGGACGGGGGACGGGTGGGCGCCGCCCGCCACGAGGCCGGCGATGTGGGCCATGTCGACGAGCAGGTACGCGCCGACTTTGTCCGCGATCGCGCGGAAGCGGGCGAAATCGAGCGTGCGGGGGTAGGCGCTCGCGCCGGCGAGGATGAGGCGCGGCTTCTTTTCGACCGCGAGGGCCTCCAGGGCGTCGTAGTCGATGCGCTCGGTGGAGGGGTCCACGCCGTACGGGACGATGTTGTAGATTTTCCCCGAAATGTTCGCCGGCGAACCGTGCGAAAGGTGGCCGCCCTGATCGAGCGCCATGGAAAGGATGGTGTCGCCGGGATTGAGAACCGCGAGATAGACTGCGAGGTTGGCCGAAGCGCCGCAGTGGGGCTGGACGTTCGCCGCCTCCGCGCCGAAGAGCTGCTTGGCGCGCTCGATCGCGAGAGTCTCGATTTCGTCGACGTGGGCGCAGCCGGAGTACCAGCGCTTGCCCGGGTAGCCCTCGGCGTACTTGTTCGTGAGGACGGAGCCCTGGGCCTCGCGCACCGCGCGGCTCGTGAGGTTCTCCGAAGCGATGAGGTTGATGCAGGAGCGCTCCTGCTCCGCGTGGTCGAGAATCGCGCGCCAGACCGCGGGATCGGCGTCCTTGAGGTGGGCCACCTCGAGCAGGCGGTTGCCCTCGCCGGAGAGCTCGGCCACGCGGCGGACGTGGCGTTCGGCCGAAGGATCGGGAGCGGCGAGAAAGGCGTCCACCACCGCAACGATGTCGCCGGGCGCGGTCTTGGAAGAAGCGAGGACGAGCACGTTGGCGCCGTTGTGGTCGCGGATCGTCGCGGCCTCGGCCGGATCGACCGCTAGCGCGGCGCGGACGTGGGGGAAGCGGTTCGCCGCGATGGACATCCCGGCGCCGGTCGTGCAGACCAGGATGCCGCGGTCGGCCGCCCCGGTCTCCACTGCGGCGGCGACCTTTTCCGCGAAAACGGGGTAGTCGCAGGATTCGGGAGAGAACGTGCCGGCGTCCTCCACGGAAAAGCCCGGACGGGCGGACAGGGCGTCGATGACTGTCTTCTTGGCGGCGAAACCGGCGTGGTCGGAACCGATGGCGATCTTCATGTTCGTTTCCGGGCTTTTCCGGCTCCGGGCCGGGGTGCGCTTCCCGTGGCGCTTTTTCGTGGCTGTGCCCGCGCCCGCACGGGCGCGAAAACGGCGCGGAGTATATCCAAAGCCCCTCCCGCGCACAAGACCCGGCGAATCCTTTTGCATTCCGCTCCTTTTTCTGGTACCCTTCCCCGCGTCCGTCTGCGCGCGTCGCCGGCGGAGGCACGCCGAGGCTTTGACCATGGAAGACAAGATCCGGGAAAAACTCCAGTCCATCCGCACGATGCTCCAGCAGGACGGCGGCGACTGCGAAATCGTGAAAATCGAAGGCAAGACGGTGACGCTCGAGCTCAAGGGCGCGTGCGGTTCGTGTCCCTACGCGATGGAAACGCTGAAGGGGTACGTGCAGGAAAGCCTCCGGACGGACGTCGATCCGGAAATCGTCGTCGAGCGCGTCTAGCCCGGGGGTTCCGCCGTGACTTCCAACGACGACTACGTCCTGCAGATCCTCCTCGAAAACAACGCCGTTTCGCAGGAATCGGCGGACGCCGCGGCCGCCGCGGCGGCCAAGGCCGGCACGTCCACCGTGGACGAGCTCGTCAAGGCCGGCACGCTGACCGAAAACGACGTGCTCGGCGCCCTCGCCGCCACGTTCGGGATGCAGTTCCTCGACATCTCCGGCCTGGAGATGAACGACTCGGTGCGGGCGCTCCTGCCCGGCGAGCTCGCGAAGAAGTGCAAGGTCGTCCCGCTCTACGAGCAGGACGGGGTCCTGCCCGTCGCGATGGCGGACCCGATGAATTTCGAGACGCTCGACTCGCTGCGCACCGTCCTGGGGCGCGACGTGGAGGGCGCGATCGCCCCGCAGAAGCAGATCTGGACCTCGCTCCAGATGCTCTACCCGGACCAGGAGTTCGACGAAATGTCGAAGCTCTTCGGCGAAGCGGCCGGCGACGAGGCGTCCAAGCCCTCGGCCTCCGCCTCGGGCGACGAGGACGCGGGGCTCGAAGACCAGCTCGGCGTTTCCACGGCCGGGGAAAAGGACGCCCCGATCGTGAAACTCTGCGCGCAGATCATCATGCGCGCGTTCGTGGCCCGCGCCTCCGACATCCACCTGGAGCCGATGGAGACGCACTTCCGCATCCGCTACCGCATCGACGGCGTGCTGCGCGAGCAGGAGTCGCCGCCGCGCCGGCTGCAGGGCGCGATCATCCAGCGCTTCAAGCTCATGGCGAACATGAAGCTTTCGGAGCGCCGCATCCCGCAGGACGGCCGCATCCAGATCAAGGTGCGCGGCCGCGAACTGGACCTCCGCGTTTCGACGGTCCCCACCGGCCACGGCGAGTCGATCGTCATGCGTATCCTCGACAAGCAGAACCTCGCGCTCGGCCTGCCGGACCTCGGGTTCATGACGGACGACCAGCAGACGTTCGAGAACCTGATCAACCTGCCGGACGGCGTAGTGCTCGTGACGGGCCCGACCGGTTCCGGCAAGACGACGACGCTCTACGCCTGTCTCGGCCAGATCAACAAGCCCGACCGCAAGATCATCACGGTCGAAGACCCGGTCGAATACCAGATGTCCGGCATCAACCAGGTGGCGGTCCACACCGACATCGGGATGACGTTCGCCGCGGCGCTGCGCGCGATCCTGCGCCAGGCCCCGAACATCGTGATGATCGGCGAAATCCGCGACCTCGAAACGGCCGGCATCGCCACGGAAGCGGCGCTCACGGGCCACCTCGTGTTTTCGACGCTGCACACCAACGACGCGCCCTCCGCGATCACGCGTCTGCTGGACATGGGCGTGAAGAACTTCCTCGTCGCCTCCGCGCTGCGCGCCGTGATGGCCCAGCGCCTCGTGCGCGCGATCTGCACCGAGTGCCGCCAGGAGTACGACGCCGATCCGGCCGAAATCCGCTCCCTCGGCCTCGACCCGGTCCAGTACGCCGGCGCCAAGCTCTTCAAGGGCGCGGGCTGCGCGCGCTGCAACAATTCCGGCTACAAGGGGCGCAAGGGCATCTTCGAAATCTTCCGCATGGACGACGAAATCCAGCAGATGATCTTCAACAACGCCCCCGCCCGCGACCTGCGCGCCCGAGCCCGCGAGTCCGGCATGCGCACCCTGCGCGAGGACGGCGTCCGCAAGACGCTCGCGGGCATCACGACCGTGTCGGAAGTGCTCCGCGTCACGATGGGCGACGAGAACTGAGGACCCGGACGGGTTCCGCTACAGGGCAACGAAAAACATGGCAGTCTCCCCCGAACTCATGGACCAGCTCCTCGAAGCCGCTTGCGACTTCGGGGCTTCCGACCTCCACATTTCCGTCGGCGACCCGCCCGTGCTGCGCGTGCACGGCGAGCTGACTCCTCTCGACATGGCCGTGCTGGAGCCGCAGGACACCGAGATCCTCATGCGCGCCATCTGCACCGAGGCGCAGATCGAGAGCGTGCACAACAACGGCGGCGCGGACTTCGGCCTCGCGTTCCGCGACCGCGCCCGCTTCCGCGTGTCCGTGTTCAAGCAGAAGGGCATGATCGGCATCGTGCTGCGCCAGATCCCCAACGACATGATCCCGCTCGACAAGATCGGGCTGCCGGAGGAGGTCACGGAGCTGCTCTACAAGCCGCGCGGGCTCGTCCTCGTCACGGGGCCGACCGGCTCCGGCAAGACGACGACGCTCGCGTCGATGCTCAACTTCATCAACGACAACCGCGCCTGCCACATCATCACGATCGAGGACCCGATCGAATACTACCACCACCACAAGAAGTCGGTGGTCACGCAGCGCGAAATCGGGGCGGACGTCCCGAGCTTCGCCGAGGCGATCCGCCGCGCGCTCCGCCAGGACCCGGACGTGATCCTCGTCGGCGAAATGCGCGACCTCGAAACGATGGGCGCGGCGATCACCGCGGCCGAAACTGGCCACCTCGTCTTCGGCACGCTGCACACGACCGGCGCCGCTTCGACGGTGGACCGCATGGTCGGCGCCTTCCCGACGGACCAGCAGGGGCAGATAAGGATGCAGCTCTCGGTCGGCCTCGTGGCCGTCATTTCGCAGCTGCTCATCCCCCGCATCGACAAGCCCGGGCGCGTCGCGGCGTTCGAAATCATGGTGAACACGCCGTCCATCGCCTCCATGATCCGCGACGGCAACACCCACCGCATCATTTCCGACATCCAGACCGGCGCGAAGTACGGAATGCAGACGCTCGACTCGCACCTGCTCGCCCTCTACACCAACGGGATGATCTCCTACGAGGAGTTCATCTCGAAGTCCCGCGACCCGGACACGCAGCTGGAAAAAATCAAGGAACTCACCGGACAGGGCTAGCGCGCAATGGCCAACAAGGACAAATTCGCATCCGATTCCGTGCTCTCGGCCCTGTTCGAGGCCGGGACGCTCGACAAGGCGGCGTGCGAGGAGATTTTCGAAGAGCACGAGCGCACCGGCAAGGAAACGCGCGACATCGTGACCGACGGCCAGTACGTTTCGGAGGACGACCTCCTCGAATCGCTCGCGTCCGGTTCCGGCGCCGAAATCGTGCCCCTTTCCGGCATCGACATCGACCCGGAGGTCCTCAAGACCCTCACCGGCACGCAGGCGCGCCTCTACAACGTCGTGCCCGTCGAGGCCGATCCCGCGACCGTCACGCTCGCCACGTTCACCGTGCCCGGGCCCGACGTGGCGGACGCCCTCTCCTTCGCCCTCGGCCGCGAAATCCGCTTCGCCTACGCGCGCAAGCAGGAGGTGCTCGACTGCATCTCGCGCTACTACGGCGCGCAGGAATCTTCGGCGGACAACTACCTCGCCTTCGCGGAGTTCGAAACCGGCGCCGCCACCGAAGACGAGGAGATGGACGAAAAGAAGATGGCCGAGGCGGCTTCGTCCGCGCCGGTCGTCCGCCTCGTCCAGCTCGTCCTCAACCAGGCCGTCCAGGCGCGCGCTTCCGACATCCACTTCGAGCCGTTCGAAAAGGAATTCAAGATCCGCTACCGCGTCGACGGCGCGCTCTACGAAATGACGGCGCCGCCCAAGTCGCTCGCGACGCCCGTCATCTCCCGCATCAAGGTCCTTTCCGGCCTCAACATCGCCGAGCGCCGCCTCCCGCAGGACGGCCGCATCGAGCTGCCAGTCGGCGGCCGCGTGATCGACCTCCGCGTGTCCTGCCTCCCCACGCAGTTCGGCGAATCCGTGGTGCTCCGCGTTCTCGACCGCTCGGTCGTGTCGCTCGACCTCGAAAACCTCGGCATGCCGGAAGACGTCTACGACAACATCTGCCGCGACATCGACAAGCCCAACGGCATCGTGATCGTGACGGGCCCGACCGGTTCCGGCAAGACGACGACGCTCTACTCCTGCCTCCGCCGCATCAACAAGGAAGGCACCAAGATCCTCACGGCCGAAGAGCCGGTCGAATACGACATCGACGGCCTCGTGCAGGTGCCGATCAACCCGATCCAGGGCAACACCTTCCCGCTCGTGCTGCGCGCCTTCCTCCGCCAGGACCCGGACGTCATCATGGTCGGCGAAATCCGCGACCTCGAAACGGCCCAGATCGCGGTCCAGGCCTCCCTCACCGGCCACTTGGTGTTCTCCACGCTCCACACCAACGACGCCGCGGGCGCCGTGACCCGTCTCATCGACATGGACGTGGCGCCGTACCTCATCTCGTCCACGCTCAACGCGTGCCTCGGCCAGCGCCTCGTCCGCCGCATCTGCAAGAACTGCCGCACCGAGTACGAGCCCACGCCGGAAATCCTCCAGCGCCTCAACCTCACGGCGGACCAGGTCGCGGGACGCAAGTTCGCGTTCGGCGCCGGATGCGACGTCTGCAACAAGTCCGGGTACAAGGGCCGCACCGGGCTTTACGAATACCTGACGGTCACGGATCCGATCCGCGTGATGATCACGGAGAAGAAGCCGACGCTCGTCATCCGCGAAAAGGCCCGCGAACTCGGCATGCGCACCATGCGCGAGGACGGCGTCCGCAACGTGCTCGACGGAGTCACGACCGTGGACGAGGTCCTCCGCTACACGTAAGCCGAAGGATCCCCCGCCAACGGCACGATGCCCATCCTGGTCCAGTTCCAGCCGGACGCCGCCCGGCAAGTTCCACGCGGATCCGGCACGGGGGCGGAAGCGCCCGCCCCGGCCGGAGCCGGCGGGGACGGACACGGGCGTCCGCGCGGCGGCGGGCCGGACCC
>JAFUXX010000225.1 GCA_017476965.1 Kiritimatiellia bacterium
CGGAGAGAAGCGGGACGAATTCGTCGCCGGGGCCGAGCATGCGCGGCGTCTGGAAGCGGTCCGCGCCGCCGGTCTCCGCTTTCGGGAAAGCGGGGTCCATCCACCACGCGGTGGCGTCGATCCCGAGCGCTTCGCGGCACCGCCCGGGCGAAACTCCGGTGCGCGATTCGGCGTCGCCGCCGATCACCGAGACTCCGGGTTCCGTTTCCGACGCTGCGAACCACAGCGGCATGCCGCCGCAATCGACGAGCACGCCGCCGCCGTCCACGAAGTCGAGCACCTCTTTGAAGGTGTCGGCTGGAAAGGTTTCGTCGAAGGGGTAGATTACGGCGTCCACGTCGCCTGCGGCAAGGCGCTCGCGGAGGCGGGCGCCGAAGCACGCCTCGCAGGAGGAACCCGGCGGCAGCGTGCGCTCGATGGCGGCGGCGGTTTCGACGGGCAGGCCGCCGTCCGGGCCGGGATGGGTCGCGGCATGCACGGTGCGCCACGACTTTTGCGCCGGCCGCGCGGCGGCGAGGCCCTTCGCTACCCATTCGAGTCCCGGCAGGACGGCTTCGTGCGTGGCCCATCCGATTTCCGTGACGACGACCGGCTTTTCGGCGTCGCCGCATTCCGCCATGAGGGCGCGGAGGGCGTCGAGCTTGGCATCGAGGTTCCCTTCGGGCCGGTACGGGAGGCTGTAGGGGTGGATGTTCACGACATCGAAGAACGGCGCGCCGCCCAGCTCGCAGACTTTTCCGATGAATTTGAGATCGGTTCCGGCAGTGCCGCCGAAGAGGACGCGGACGCGCGGATCGGCGGCCTTCGCGGCTTCGTATGCGGCGCGCAGCGTTTCGAGGTAGCGCTCCGGGCTTGGCTCGTGCTTCCAGAACGTGTGGTGGTTCTCCTCGTTCCAGATTTCGATTTCCGGGAATCTCCCGCCGTAATGCGCGACGACGGCGCCGACGAATGCGCGCCATGCGTCGAGATGCTCCCAGACTGGATCGGCCCACTTCGGTACGTCGTGGATGATCGGGAGCGCGACAAGGCCGCAGGCTTCGGCGTCGGCGACTACGGCGTCGTAGTGCGAAAAGTCGAAAGGCGCGCCGGGAGTCTTCTGGACGCGCCTCCATTCGAAGTCGAAGCGCACGCGCGAAATGCCGGCCGATGCGATGCGGGCGCATTCTTCCGCGCGCTCGGCGGCGGAGGCGACGCGGTGCAGGTGGGCGCAGACGCCGCAGAGGCCGGAGGCGCCGCGGGGCGGCACCCCGGGGACAGGCCCGGGAATCATGGCGGCATCGTGCGCCGGGCCCTGGCTCGACGCGGCGATGGCGTCGTCGAGCTCGAAGAGCGCGGCGGCGGACGACTCCATGCAGTTCAGCCAGTCGTAGAGCGGCTCGCCGAGGCCGTCGTGCGTCCAGAACGTCGGGATGCGGCCTTCGGGCGTCTGGACACGTGTGATGGTGTCGCCGAGCGCCCGCGCCTTCGCCAGAAGTTCCGGTTCGCCCGTGGCCCGCCACAGCGCCAGGTAGGCGCGGATCGTCTTCGCCGCCGAGGCGTCGATGGGGATGAAGCAGCTGTACTGCTCCAGCACCGACGGCGTGTCCCATTTCGGGTGGTTTGCGGGTTTTTCCCAGCAGACGAAGCGCTTCTCGCAGAAGCGCAGGATGCGGCGGCACTGCGCGATGCGGTCCGGATCTCCGGGGAAGCGGCGCAGTATCTCCAGCATCGCATCGATAGCGTTGTGTTTGGTGGGGTTGGCGTAGGGCGGGCGCGGCTGTACGTCCTCGAACTGCCCGTCCCAGTTCCAGTCTGCAAGCGGATGCGCTTCGAGCCAGGCGAAGCACCCGTCGGCGGCGTCGGCCCACCGGGAGTCGCCGGTGGCCTCGGCAAGGGCCGTGAAGAATGCGAGCGGCTTCGTCGGGACGAGCGTGTTTTCGCCGATGGGCTCTGCTGTCGCGAGCCGCATCTTGAGCGGCCAGCTGCCGTCGGGGCGGCGCGTTTCGAGGTAGGTTTCGCCGATGCCGGTCGCGGCGTCGAGGAAACGGCGGTCGCCGGTCTCGCGGAAAAACGCGACGAACGCCGCCCCGACGTCAGCCGGGTAGAGCAGCATCACCTCGCCTCGGTACTTCACGGCGCCTTCCGGCTCGTTGCCGACCATGGAGGGGCGGTCACCGCCGCCGTCGGCGGGGTCGCGGCGCAGAGGAGTGCGGCCGTAGGTCGGCGGCCACCAGGCGAGCGGCGCGTCGGGCGGCTCCAGCTGCGCGAGGAGGTATTCGGCGGAGGCGGCGGCAAGGCGCATGGCCTCGCCGCGCCGGGCGGGTTCGCGCCGCGCCCATTCCAGCATCCAGCAGACGTGCGCGGCATGGGTCTTCGAAACGTAGGCGTTGTGCTGGTAGGTCTGTTCCGGTTCGCCCGATTCGACGAGCGTCCGCATTGCCGGAAGCGACGCCATGTAGCGGAACGCCATCAGAGCCGCCTCGCGGTACGGCCTCGCCGCCGGGGGATACGCGCCGGCGCGGAACTCCGCCGCCGTCTCGGGACGCGGCGGGCAGAGAGCGTCCACATCGGCTTCGGAAAGGGTCGCGGCCCCGCCCTGGCAAATGCGCGCCCCAAGCGCCGCGACCGACGCGCAAACTGCCACGTGCAGCCTCATTTCAGCGGACCACCATGACGAACGATTCCGGCGGAGGGACGAGATCCATGCCCCAGAAGTCGTAGGACTGCCAGACTCCGCCCGAATACCCGGGATCGGTGCGCGACGGAGCGGTCTGGACGAACTGCACGAAGTTCATGCCGTCGACGAGGGTGCCGGCCGGGATCGGGACTTCGAAATACTCGCCGGGCTCGAAAGTGCCGGAGTGCGTTCCGGCGACGGCGCCGTTGACGAGCACGGCGTGGCTTTCCGCAAGGCCTGAGGTGTTGTCGCGGTTCGTCGCGCGGGTGCGGAAAATCCAGCCGTACCCATCGCCCATCCCCTGCGGCACGTAGACGCCGAACGTCCAGTTCGTCGTGTTGTTGCCGACGGAAATCGACGCGGGGAAGTGCGTGGGCGAGGTGTCGCCGGCGAAGGCCATCGCGGGCGCGTATTTCTGGTCGAGCATGCCGTTGCCGCCGCCGTCGTCCGCCGTGTTCTGCCACGAGCCGGAGAGGGAGATCGCGTCGATGAGGACCGTGCCGGCCGTCGTCGTGCGCGCGAGCTCGATCGTGGCGCAGCCGTCCTGGCCGCGAGTCCAGAACCTGTCCTTGATCGTGAAATTGCGCTGCCGCGCGAGGTCGAACGATCCGGCGGGGACGCCGTTCACGGACACCGCCACCGGAACGGACGCGCCCGTGCCGGAAAGGATGGGAGTCACGGACAGGATCATCGGCTTTCCGGCCTCGTAGCCCCCAAGCGGAACGCGGAGAGCAAGCGACGGGCGGGCTGCGTCGAGAGTCCCGCGCATGAGATGCCAGGGCATCGCCCGCGGTTCGAAGACTTCGGCGGCCGCGACGGCGGCGTTGGAGCCGTCGTTGAACTCCTCGGCGGAGCCGTTCGCCGCGCCGACGACGAACTTCGCGCCGCGCTGCCCGGCCATCACGGCGATCTTTTCGGCGTCGGAAAGCGCACGCTTCCAGATCATGACGTCCGCGACGAGGCCGCGGAACGATCGCGGGTTGGCGCCCGCGGTGTAGACGGCGTTGCCGTTCCAGTAGGCATTGTGGTAGTAGCACCCGATGGTGAGGGAGCGGCCTTCGGGAATGCTCATCGCCGTGCCGTTGGCGAGCGTGGATTTTTCGAGGACGGGAGGATTGTAGTCGGCGCCGTTGGCGGACGGCTTGCAGAGCGTGAAGGTCGTGACGGCCTTGACGGCTCCGTCCACGTTCCGGTTCTCCGTCTCGGCGAAGATGTCGCACCATTGGCCCCGCGTCACGTAAAGCCCGCTGTTGACCTGCGAGTTGTCGGTCATCATCGCGATTTCGCCGCCGCCGGTGAGGCACAGGCTCTGGCCGGCTGTGCCTCCCGCGTTGAAGCCGTTGCAGACGAGCATGTTGGGGCCGCTCGTGTTGCCGTCCCAGCGGCAGCGCACGTAGATCGTCCTCACGCCGTCGTTTCCGTGGACGGCGCCGCCCTGGAACGTCAGGCCTTGCTGCGCCCAGTAGGTCGTGCCGCCCTCGACCTTGCTGCTTTGCGGGAAGTCGAGGACCGTTTTCTCGTCCGTGTAGTACGGATTGTACGGGTTCTGCACGGCCGCGGTTTCCTGCTGCGGCAGGATTCCCCACTGCGCCTGGTCGTATCCGGGCTGCGCGTTGATCAGGAACCCGGCGCTGCCGTAGACGCCCTGCATCGGCTGCGCGGCCGAAAAGTCGTACGCGTTGCCGACTTCGCCCGGATCGATGAAAGCGTTGCCGTTCAGGTCGCCGCGGAGATCGAGTTTGAAAGCGGCGTCGTCGAAGACGTCGAGCGCCGGTGCCGATTCTGCGGCAAACGCTGCGGCAAAAGCGGCCGAGACCACCTTGAACCGCATCCGAAACGATGAGTTTGTCCTGTCCATGGTTTGTTCCCTTTCGGCAGTGGCGGCGCGCGGATTCGCGCGCCACACCTCGCCGGTGATTTGATTATAGTTTATCGCAGGACTGCAGTGTATACGGATTTCACTCCGAAATATATACAGATTTCGCTGCGACGTTTACTGCGGGCCGGCGCGCTTCGCGGAGGCGGAGAGCGCCTGTCTCGTCCACGCTCCGACGGGCTGGCCGACGACGCGGCGGAACACGCGGCGGAAGTCTAGCGTGGAAGCGTAGCCGCACTCCGACGCCACGATGTCGGTCTGCATCCCGGCGCGGAGCTTTTCCTTCGCGCGCGCGATGCGCACCGCGTGCATTTCCTGCAACGCGGAGCGTCCGGCGACAGCCTTGAAAAGCCTGTCTCCGGCGCTTCGGGAAAGACCGGTTTCGCGTACGGCGAGAAACGGCCTGAAGCCCGACTCGCAGGCGTGGAGCCGGATGAATTCCTGGGCGCGGGCGACGCGCCGGTCGCGCAGCGCGGAAAACCTGGTCGAGGCCCTGTGCACGATCGATTCGGCGGGCACGGCTCGCGGCGCGATCTTGAGCCGCGGACGCTCCATGAAATCGGCGAGAAGCTCCACGGCGGCGCGGCCTTCGCCTTCGAGATCGCGCCGCACGCTGGAAAGCGTCGGGTGCGTGAAGTCGCAAATGTGGGCGATGTCGTCCACGGAAACGACGGCGATCCCGCCCGGTACGTCCATCCCCGCTCCGTCCGCGGCGTTCAGCACCATTTCGCCCATCGTGTCGTTGGCGGCGAATATCCCGCAAGGTTTCGGAAGCGACGCTAGGAACGGGGCGATCAGCGCCGACGGATTCGATTCGCGCGAAGCGCGGAGAGCGGAAGGGAAGGCGTGGAAACGTTTCCCGGCGACCGTCACGAGTTTAGCGAACGCCGAGCCCCGGGCCCGGCTCCATGCCGGCTCCGGCAGAAACGGCACGTATGCGTAGTCCTCGAAGCCGGACCTCAGGAGCTCCTGCAGCGCCAGGCGCGCAAACGATTCGGGATCGCCGTACGCGTACGGCGCGCCATTGCTCGCGACTGGTTCGCCGAGGTGCACGACCGCAGGTCCGGGGCGCATCTGCGCGGCAGCCGAGGCGCGGCGGAGCTCGTCCGCGTGAAGCGCGTCGAGGATGTCGATCACGCCGTCCGGCTTGAGAAGCGCGAAAATGTCGTCGAGCGAACCTCCGCCCGGAGAACGCTCGAAGACGAGCGCGCCCGAGGCGTCGCGTGTGCAGACCACGGGATGCAGCCGCCAGTGCCGCGACGCCGCGGCGCGGAGCGCGCCGGCCATGATCCGCGGCAGGATCTCGCCCACGAGCGGACTTGCCATCAGCACGGTTTTGCCGCCGCCGTCCATCGCTTTCAGAGCGGGTAGTAGCCGCCGGTCTTTTTGCTGCCGCGGTGCACGATCCTGCCGGCCGCGACCAGAGCGGCGATGCCGCGCTTCACCGTTTCGACGCTGCGCCCGACCTTCAGCGCCAGCCTCTCGCGGTTGATGCCGGGAGAAGCTTTTACGACACCCAAAACGGCTTCTTCGAGATTTCCGGTTGTCGGGTCGTTTATCGGGTCTTCCGGCTCAAAAAGAGAGGACATCACGACGGCGGAATCTACGTGGACTCCTTCGATGGCGCTCGTCGTGACGGCTTCGTCCGTGAGCGTCTGCGCGACGTCCTCCGGTTCCGGCGGCGTTGCAAGCGATGCTTTGACGTCGCGGAAAGCCCTTGCGAAAACGCCGAGTTCGTCGCGGAGCGCGGCGCGGTCGAAGGCGAACTTCGGCCAACCGTCCTGCTGCCAGTTGAAAGCCCGGGCGCTTCCGACCCGGCCAAACTTCTTGGGAGGCGATTCGCCGCCCTTCTTCCGTTCCGCGTTTTCCATGCCGGAAATTTTACCGAATGCCCGGCCTGAACGCAAATCCGAAGGCTTTCCCGTCAACGGAATGCCTTCGTCGACCGAAATCGTGCCACCGTGACATTGGCCCCGCGAAACCCCGCGCCCCGGCCGAATGTCCCGCGCGTGCGCGGCTATTCTTCCGGCGCGCGGCGGTGGCGGCGGCGCCAGTCGCTCATGGTCGAGCCGGTCGCCTTCCTGAAGAGCGTCGAGAGGTGCTTTTCGCCGGAAAAGCCGGCCTGCCCGATGATTTCGCCGATGGTCGCGTTGCCGGTTTCGAGCAGCGTCTTGACTCGCTCGATCCGCGCGAGGACGATTTCGTCGCGGACGCTCCGCCCGAGCAGTTCGCGGAACTTGCGTTCGAGGTAGCGCCGCGAGCAGCGGGCGCGCCCGGCGGTCTCCGCCACGGTGACGCCCCGCGCGGCGGACTGTTCGCGTATGAACGTTATCGCGCGCGCCACGGCCGGGTCGCGCATGGCGTCGTAGCCGGTCGATCCTCGCGTCACCACCGAGACGGGCGGCAGCGCGACCGCCTTCTTCGCCGGCTCGCGCCCGTGCATGAGGTCGTCGAGCATTCCGGCCGCGATCGAGCCGCGCAGGTAGCCTCCCGTGTGGATGCTCGAAAGCGCCGGCATCGTGGACTCGCAGAGTATCGTGTCGTTGTCCACGCCCAGCACGGCGATTTCCTCCGGCACCTTGATCCCCGCCGAGAGGCACGCTTCGAGCACGAGCCGCGCCCTGCCGTCCATCGGCGCGAATACGGCGGTCGGCTTCGGGAGCCGCTGCAGGAATTTGACGAGCCCGCGGTGCTCGACGGCCCAGCTGCGCTTCTCGCGCGCCGTGTACGAGTCGCGGACCGCGCACCCGAACCCTGCGGCTGCGAGGGTCTCCTCGAAGCCGCGCCGGCGCTCGGCGTTCCAGTAGTGGTTTTCCGGCTCGCCGACGAAGGCGAACGACTTGTACCCGCGTTCGAGGAAGTACCTGGCGGCGGTCCGCCCGATTTCCGGGGAATCCCGCCCGACCCATGGGACGCCGCGGATCGGGAACCCCGGCGCGAGCATTTCGGGCGACGGCTCCATGAAGACCACGGGCTTGCGGAACGCCGCGACTTCGCGCGCGAGTTCGCGCGAGAGGCCCGTCACGATCAGCCCGTCCACGCCGCCTTCCTTCGCGATTTCCAGCATCTGCTCGCCCTGCCGCCCTTCGACGGAAAGGCAGAACCACGGGCCGTGCTTCGCGGCGTAGTCGAGCATGCCGCGTATCGACGAGCGTTCGCCCTTGAACGCGGCCGACACGAGGATTGCGACTTTGGGTATTCTGCCAGTGCCGTCCATTTGCGCCGATTATGGATTTTCCCGGCGGTTTTGTCAAATCATTCTTGCCGCAAAATGGGAATATATGCTTCCGCATTTACGGATTGTTGCGCGGGTGTCCGTCTGGTATCCTGTTCGTGTGTTCGAAGCCGGGCTGGCGGCATTGCCGGGCCCGCGCGACTGCACGCCGCGGCAACCGGCCGCGGAAGCAAATGCAAAGGAGCGCAAAGATGGACAAATTCGTCTCACGTATCCAGTCACTTGTCACGGCGGCGCTTGTCGCGCTGTGCGCCGCGGGAGCCGCCGCCAGGACGGTCTCCGTGTCTTCCGTCGCGGACGGCAACGCCACTCTGGCTTTCGGCGACGCCGACGGCTCCGCCTACACGCTCGCCCGCGGCTACGGCGCGGGCGACGGCGGCTCCGCGACCAACGCCTGGGACTCGTTCGAAATCCTCGGCACCGTCGCCGCCGACGCAACCTCGCAGACCGTAGCCTTGCCCTCCGGCTGGGGCGTCACGGCGAAATCCCTGCGCTTCTTCCTGCTCGCGCCTGAGTCGCGCCCCTACGCCAAGCGCCTCGAATACATCGAGTCCTCCGGCTCGCAGTGGATCGACACCGAGGTCCGCGGAAAGGCCGGCGTGGAGGCCGAGATCGACGTCGCCTGCGTGACGATGGGCGACAACACGGTGCTCGGCTGCCGCAAGGACGGCGGCGACACGCGCTTCTACCCCGTCCATTGGGCCAACAGCAAGTGGTGGAAGGGCTGGCTCCGCGGTGGCGTTTACTGGTCGCAGACCGCCGACATCGCCCTTGGAACGCGCTACCATGTCCGCTCCGTCTTCAAGAGCGGCGAACAGGCCTTCTACGTGGACGGAGTGTCGAAGGGAACTCCGACAAGCGAAACCTCGACGTTCGATTCCGGTCTCGACATGTACCTCTTCGCCGCAAACCAATACGGCTCGGGAGTTTTCCAGCAGGCGAAGGCCCGCGTCTATGCGGCGAAGATCTGGCTCGACGGCGTCCTGCAGCGCGACTTCGTGCCGTGCGAGGACGAGAACGGCGAAGCCTGTCTCTACGATCTCGTTTCCGGGGAATACTTCCGCAACGGCGGCTCCGGCACCTTCGCCAAGGGCTCCGAAATGCCGGCGGGATTCACCGTGGCCGCCGCGTCCGCGGCCTGCAACTGGATATCCGCCAACACTCTCGTTGTCGAGGCGGGGTCTCCGACGTCCGTCATGTCCGGCGCCACCTACGACGCGGTGCTGCTGCGCGACACGCTGGCCCTGCGCGGCGGAACGCTCGACACGCCTTCCGTCGTCGTGGACGGCGCGGCGGGAAGCCTCGACATCGACGGCGGGACGCTTCCGTCCACGTCGCGCCTCGCCCTTTCTCCCGACCTCGCGACGGAGAACGAATACGCGACGGTCCTCGCCCTGCGCTCCGGCAAGACGACTCTCCAGGCGGCCACGAACGCGAACCCGGCCGTCGCGGCGCGCATCCACTTCCTCGGCGGATCGATCGGCTGCACGTCGTTCTCCGGGACTCCGCTATGCTCGGCGAACGGCGGCAAGTGGATTCTCGAGGGGGCGCCTGGCTGGCCGATCCGCTTCGGGTCGCTAGGACTCCAGCGCATGTCCTGGCTCGCTGGCGACGGCTCCGTCGAAACGCGGGGCCACTGCGACGTCGTTTTCGACAGCGGCGACTACAACGCCGAGAACGACTGGCGCGGCACCGTTTACCTCAACAAGGGGAACACTGCCTGGAACCACACGGGCGACCTCGTCCTCTCCAATGCCGTGGACGTCGTATGCCGCGCCGACGACTGCCTGCCCTCCGGCCCGCAGACTGGCGGCATCCGCTTCACGTGGACGAACCGCGCCGGACCGCCCCCGCCGCGCCTCGACCTGAACGGCCGTTCCGTCTCAGTGAACGGCATCCGCGGCACCGAGGGCTACGGCGTGACGAACTCCGCATCCACCGTCGCGACGCTCCGCATCGGCGAGGGCGACACTGCCGGCTCCATCACGAACCTCGTTCTCTCCGGCGCCAACATCAACCTCGTGAAGCGCGGCGCCGAGACGAATGTCGTTTCACTCGGCGGCTCCGACATCGCCGCGCTTCGCGTCGAGGCCGGAACGCTCGTCGTGACCGGCGAAGCGGGGATGCGGCTTTCAGCCGCGTCCGTCACGGTCGCCGAAGACGCGACGCTCGTGATCGAGCGCACCGTCGTCGGCACCAGCACCTTCTCCGGCGACGGAGCCGTCGAGACGCTCGACGGAGGCACGCTGCAGATCACCTTCGGCGACAACGACCCGGCCGACACCCTCGTATGGGATGACCCCGAACTGCCCGAAGGGAACGCCTTCATCAAGGTCGGTTCCAACCGCGCCATCGTCCAGACGGCCGAAGCGCTTGACACCGACATCGACGTGCGCGACGGCTCTCTCGTCTTCTCCGGCCGCACCTGCACCAACGAATGGTATCGATTTCTCTTCAACGGGTCTCAGTACCAGCAGTCCAACCAGATTGCCATCGGTGACCTGCGCGTCTATTCCGACACGACCGGTGCCGAAAACGTCGCAAAGGGCATCGGGAGCGGCGGCAACATCCTCGCCGCCGGAACCGACCCGGCGAATCTCGCGCCCGGCCAATGCGTCGCCCACTTCGCCACGACGACGACGGTTCCTTCCGGACAGTCGGCCAATCTCTGGGACCTGCGCAACGCGTTTGACAATGACGCCTACAACGCCGTCCTGTCGGCCGGCACCTACTACATCTACAACAACGCCTCGCAGACCTGGGTCGCGTTCCGCATGGCTGCCGGCAAGAACCGCGTCCAGTCATACCTGCCCGCCAAGGCGAGCGGCATCACTTGGTACTGGCACCCGAGCGCCTGGCTCTTCGAGACGAGCCCCGACGGCGTGAACTGGCAGACGGTCGACACCCGCACCGGCGTCCTGACTTCCAGCGGCTACGGCGCGACGCCGTTCCCGATCAAGGGCTTCCTCGCCGACGGCGCGGCGGGCTTCGACCCGGCGGCGAACGTAAAGGTCGCCTCAGGCGCGACGCTCGACGCATCGGGCGTCGCGGGCGGGCAGACGCTCTCGCGCCTCACGGTCGACATGTCCGCCGGCGGCGGCACGATCCGCGGCGTCACGATCGCCGAGGACGGCGTCCTCGACCTCGTGAACGTCCCGGCGGGGCTCTCACTGCACGACGCGACGATTCCCGTGACGCTGCTCGACGTAGCCGACGGCTCCAACTTCGCGTCATGGACCGTCCTTTCCGACGGCGCCCCGGCCAAGACCGGCGTGCTGAAGTTCTCTGCCGGCGGATTGAGCCTCTTCGACGGCACCACCATCTTCTTCATCCAGTAAAAGGGAAGGCCGTGCCTTTCTCGGGATTTGCCTGATTCAGACTTCCACGACCAAAGGAACACAACGATGAACGAACACGCATCAGGTCACATCATCCGCGGAGCGATTGCGGCAGCCTTCGCGTTCGCGGCCATGACGGAGAGCGCCGCCAGGACAGTATCCGTCGCTTCCGTTTCCGGCGAGAACGCCGTTCTTTCGTTCGGCGGCGCCGACGGCTCCGCCTACACGCTCGCCTGGGGCTACGGCGCGAGCGACGGCGGCTCAGCGACAAACGCCTGGGACGCGTTCGAGGTCATCGGCTCCGTCGCCGCCGGCGACACCTCGCGCACCGTCGCCCTTCCCGCAGGATGGGGCAGCAGCGTTTCGCACGCCCGTTTCTTCCTCCTCGAACCCGAAATCCCCGCCGACGCCACACGGGTCGAATATCTCCAGTCCTCCGGCTCGCAGTGGATCGATACCAAGGTCCGGGGCAAGGTCGGCGTGGAGGCCGAGGTCGATTTTTCATGCACAACGGATGGCGATTCAACGATTCTTGGTAGCCGCAAGGATAGCGGCGACACGCGCTTCTATCCCGTTCACTGGAACTGGAAGAAGGTCGGAAACGCCTTTACGACTTGGGCATCCTACAAATCAAAAGCGGCAACTCTGGACACCCGGTATGTTGTCCGTTCAACGCTGAAAAACGGAGAACAGACTTTTTCGGTGGATGGCGTTGCCGTTGGGACAGCAGGAATGATCGCCAACTCGCTCGATACAGGCAAGGACATGTATCTTTTCGCGGCAAACTATACCGACAGATACCCCTTCAAAGGGAAAATCTATTCGGCCAAGATCTGGCTCGACGGCGACCTGAAGCGCGACTTCGTGCCGTGCCTCGACCCGGACGACGCTCCGGCAATGTATGATCGCGTCGAGAAGAAATACTTCTACAACGGTGGTTCCGGCGACCCGTTCGCGACGGGCGGCCCGCTCGCGACGCCCATCATCGTCACCGCATCCACAGTATCCGTCTCTGCTGCGGAATACGGTGAGCCGGACGAATACCTCGACTACATCGAGGCGACGGGCGAGCAATACATCGACACCGGCGTCAATGCCGCGACGGGACTCAAGGTCCGCGCCGACTTCTCGTGGGAGGGGACGATCGAAAACAGCACGGACTGGAGCCTTGTCGGCGCCCGTAAGGTCAACGACCGCATGCTGATGGTTCACATGTATCGGACAATGCCGTTCGTCGGCTACGGCACGAACTCGCGATGCAACCCCGCAAATGCATCCCACTACGCGAGCGGGACGCGCGCGGAGGTCGTAGCGGACTTCTCCAATGCCGCCGCGATGGAATTCTACCAGCGCGGGAACAAGACTTTCGGATCGAGGGAACCCGCCGACACGTCCATGGCACCATTCGCCGAGCAAGGTGCGGTCAATCTTGGCATCCCGCTATACCTCTTCGCGAACAACTACAACGGCACCGTTGACAACAAGGCCAAGGCAAAGCTCTACGAGCTCAAGATTCTGCGCGCGGACGGCAATGGCGGCTTTGATTTGGTGCGCCACTATCTTCCCGCGCGCAAGGGCGGTGTCGCCGGGCTTTACGACAAGGCGACGGGCAAGTTCTGCGGCTCTGCCACGGCGACGCCCTTCAACGCGCCTTCGACTGCCCTGCCGCGTCCCGCGAAGACGCTCGCATGGGTGCAGTCCGATGGCGACAACGGAAGCCGCCGCCTTTGGCTCGACACCGGCGTCATCGCCAAGAGCGGCATCAGGAGCGACATCGATTTCACGCTCAAGGACACGCCGACCGCCTCCAACGAGCGCGGCATCCTTGCCTCGCGCGGAGCGGCGGGCTCGGACACCCGCTTCTACCTGGCCTACCACTACCACGGTCACTTCATCTACGGCTACAAGACCTTCTTTGATTCCTCCGTCGCCGCAACGAAAGACGGTCGCTACCGCATCGTCGGCTCGCTCGACGAAGGAGCGCAGTCGGTCACGGTGAACGACGCGGAACTCAACTCCGGTGCCTCCACCTCGACCGGCTACCTCAATGCCGGAAACACGCTCGCCCTCTTCTGCTACCGCGATTCATCCGGCACCAGCTACCATTCGGCGATTCGGCTGTATTCTCTCAAACTGTGGGACGGCGACGAGGCGCTGCGCGACTATGTGCCATGCCTTGCGGACAACGGTCAGGCCGGCCTTTACGACCGCGTGACGGAGCGCGTCTTCTTCCCGGTTGCAAAAAATGCCGGCGCGACATCGGCGTTCTACCTCGACTCGGAAGTCGGCGTTGCCGAGACTGAGACCGTTTCTGCGATTACGGTCGATTGGACGAATGGTGCGATCCTGCTGGGCGCTCAAATCGCCACGAACGGCGTCCTCGACCTCGTGAACGTCCCGGCCGACGCGAAACTGGGCGGCGCAACGATTCCCCTGACGCTTCACCAGACGACTGATGCCGCGAACTTCGGCACCTGGACGCTCCGCGTCAACGGCGTGGCGAGCGGAGAGCTCATGCGCTGGAACGGCTCGAACCTCCGCGTCATCGCACCGCTGGCGATCACGGTTTGGTAGGGGGGATTCGTTTCCCCATGAAATCCATCCTTCGCCATTGTCCACTCGCCACTCTTGCGTTCGCGGCGCTGTGCGCGGCGAACGCGGAGGTGGCCATGCCCGCCCTCTCCTGGACCCCGAGCAACAACAGGGCGACCGTCTCCGGCAACATCGCCACAATCGCGCTCCCCGGCTCGACTCCCGCCAGCTCCCGGGTCAACGCGGCGTTCGACATGAGCGGTTTCGCCGGCAAGGCATTCGAGCTCACGGTCAACGCGCAGCTTTCAAACATCGGCAACACGACCTACAGCTGGGACGGGCTGAAGTTCCAGTTCTCCTTCCACGACGACCTGCGCGACGCGGACAACACCATCGACGGCTCCCTTCCGCAGAAGACCGGCACGTCCGACGGCTGGATACAGCTCAGGCTCCGCTTCGACCCCAGCCAATACCGCACGACCAAGGCGACCCTTGGCCTCGGCATCCAGCACGCCACGGGCACGGCCCGCTTCGACCTCTCCTCCCTGGCGATCACGGAGCAGCCCGCCATCTGCGAGCCGACGAACGAGAACTACGTCGTGCAATATCCGTCTCGCGTGGCCGACGCCGCGGCTCTTCGCGGCGTCATGTCCCCCACCGGCGACATGAACGAGGGCGACTTCCGCACCCTCCACGACTGGGGCGCGACGCTCCTGCGCTTCGAGATGGCCAACTGCCCGAGCGAGGCGATCGCGGACATCCCCGCCTACCTCGAATGGGCGCGCGGCCGTCTCGACCACCTGGAGAGCGTCATCCTCCCCTGCGCGGAGAAGTACGGCCTGCTCGTTGTAGTCGATCTCCACAACACCATCGGAGGGCGCATCGACGGATACTCCGACTTCGCCCTCATGGACGACGACGCTTTCTACGACGCCTGGCTCGGCCTCTGGCGCGAGATCGCCGCGCGCTTCAAGGGCGACAAGCGCATCTACGGCTACGACCTCTGCAACGAGCCCAACCAGACCGCCGCGCGCAAGCGCAACTACTGGCAGATACAGCAGGCCGCCGCCGAGGCGATCCGCGCGATCGACCCCGACGTCACGATCGTCATGGAGGCCAATGCCACCGACGCTCCCGACGCCTTCCACTACCTCTCGCCGCTCTCGCTGGGCAACGTGGTCTACCAGGTCCACATGTACGAGCCGGGTTCCTACACGCACCAGGGGCTCGACGGCAATCCCTACGGCCAGGACTATCCCGGCACGCTCCCCAACGGGGACACCTTCGACAAGGCATGGCTCCGCGCGCAGCTCGCCCCGGTCCGCGCCTTCCAGCAGAAGCACGGCGCCCGCATCCTCGTCGGCGAGTTCTCCGCGATCTGCTGGGCTCCCGGCGCCGACCAGTATCTCGCCGATCTCACAAGCATCTTCGACGAATACGGCTGGGACTGGTGCTACATGGCCTTCCGCGCCTGGGGAGGCTGGAGCCTGGAGCATCAGGAGCGGAACGCCGGCGTGCCGACGGAGTGGGATTTCGTGGCATCCCCCGACAACGCCCGCAAGCGCGCCATCCTCGCCGCCATCGCCAATGGTGCCGCGTCCGAGACCGTGAGCGACTACCTGCGCCTCACGGCGGGCCAGAAGGTGACGCTCCAAAACGCGACGAACGACAACGCCTCCGTCGTGAAGCGCATCGTCTTCGCCGGCGGCGCCATCACCGGCACGTCCTTCAACGGCCGCCCGTTCTGCACCGCGAACGGCGCGCGCTGGCGCCTCGAAGGTGAAAACGGCGCCCCCATCCTCGTCGGGCCGCTCGGCATGCAGCGCATCCACTGGCACACCGGCGACGGCTTCGTCGAGACGCGCGGCGGCTGCGACGTTGTCTTCTGCGACGACCAGTACAACGCCGCAAACGACTTCCGCGGGACGGTCTGGCTCGACGACGCCCGCACCGCCTGGGACCACACCGGGGACTTTGTCCTCTCCAACGCCGTCAAGGTCGTCTGCCGCGCCGACGACTGCCTTCCGCACGGCAACGGCACCGGCGGAATCCTCATGAAATGGGTCAACCGCAGCTTGCCCGCGCCCGTCCTCGACCTGGGCGGCCACAGCGTCGCCGTGAACGAGCTCAACGCCAGCGGCGGGGGGATCCTCGCCAACTCCTCCTCCGCCCGCGCCACGCTGCGCTTCGGGGAAAACGACCTCGGCGGCATGCTCGCCCTCGACACGTCGCAGGACTGCCGCACCATCGACATCGAGAAGACCGGCTCCGGCCAGAACGGCCTCGACGTCGGCTCGTCCGCCTTCGGCGACGTGCGCCTCGAATCCGGGCGCTTCCTCGTGCGCGGCGCCGCGGGCGACACCGTTT
This sequence comes from Kiritimatiellia bacterium, assembly GCA_017476965.1. Classification (GTDB taxonomy): domain Bacteria; phylum Verrucomicrobiota; class Kiritimatiellia; order RFP12; family UBA3636; genus UBA3636. The sequence continues at coordinate 16,005 of JAFUXX010000225.1, forward strand.
CCGTCGACGCGCTCTCCCTCGCCTCCGGCGCGCGGCTCGTCGTCAAGGACACCACGCTCTACGCCGCCTCCTTCGCCCCCGGCGGCACCGTCGAACTGCAAGGCACGGGCCGCTTCATCTACGGCACGCTTGCCGGCGAAAACCGCCCCTCGTGGTTTTCCGCAGTGGCCGCCACGGACGTCGCCGCCGGCGGCGCGTGGGTCTCGAAGCCGCCGATCAGCGCCGGCGCCTACGCCGTCGGCAACGGCTCCCCCGCCGTCTTCGCGGCAAGCGAGGAAAGGTTCGATTTCCCGCGCGTAGAGGCGGCGATCATGCAAGAAGACGCCTGGCCGGCCGACTGCCTCGGCGATCTGCTCGCCGACGCCGTTTCGCGCCGCGCCCGCGCGAAAATCGTCGCCGTCGAGGAGCCCGGCGGCGCAGAGCCGTCATGGTGCGGCCTCGTCGGCTCCG
>JAFUXX010000226.1 GCA_017476965.1 Kiritimatiellia bacterium
CCGAGGCGGCCGCACAGGCCGCCCTGGACATGGCCGCCGACCAGGCGCTCGACCGCGAAGACCTCGAAAAACTCAAGCGCGAGGATCCGGACGCCGCCGCCAAGGCCCAGCACGACGCCATGGAAACGCTGCGCCGCGCCGCGAAACGCTCGGAAATGGGCGCCACGGTCGACCTCGAATCCATCGCCCGCCTCGCCGCCTACGATCCGCAGACCGTCGCGCGCATAGTGTACGAGCAGCAGAGCCGCGGCAACCGCGGCGGCGACCGCACCCGGGCCGTCGTCGCGGCCATGGAGTACGCGGACACGAAGCAGCGGCTGGGCGAGTGGCAGGCCGAAGCCGACCGCACGAGCGGCGGCGTCGCGACCCACCTGCTCAACTACCGCTCCAACCTGCGCGCCGTCAACCGCGTCGCCGAACTGGACGCCAGCTTGAAACTGGCCGAGAGCAATCCGGACATTTTGGCGGCGTTCCAGGGCCGCGGCGGCGGCTGGGACAAAGCGCTCGCCCAGCACTGGGACGAGATGGAAAAAGCGCGCCTCGCCGCCCTCGCCGGCGAGAACGGGCAGGAAGGCCCCGACGGCGCGCCGGAGCTCCATGCGGGGCTCCGCGTCGCGCAAACCGACTCGCTCGGCGCCCAGGGCATCGGCTACACCGGGAGCCCCATGCAGAAGACCGAAGAGCTGCTGCGGGAAATACGCGACGACGCGCGCGCGCGCGCCAAGCGCCCCGCGCCCGCGCCGGACCCGCTGCTCGCCTAGTAGCCGCGCACGAGAAGAAGCAGGACGACGACGCCGATGCAAAACGCAAGATACAGCCAGGAAAGGACGCAGCGGCGGCCGCCTGCCGCGAAAAACACGGCTGCCGACACCGGCGCGGCGGCGATTGTCATGAGCCTCAGTTGTTCGATCTCTGTCATGTCCGGCGCCAAACATAACCGCATCGCGCCGCCGCGTCAACCCGCCTGACGAAAGGACCAAAATGACGATTTCCCTTGAATCCGCCGCCGCCGGGCGCGTCGTGGACCACGGCGACAAAGCCGCGCAGCTGCAAAGCTCGTGGCGCGTCGTCGCGTCCGCGGCCGGCGAGCGCCTCGTCCTCGAATGGGAAGGCCGCGAAAGCGCCGTGCTGTCCCTCGCCGCGCGCGCCGACACGCGCCTCGGCGCAACGTCGCTCCCCGCCTCCTGCGGCCTGGCCGCGGAATCGAAGAACGGACTGCTCCTCGACACCCGCGACCTGCAGGGCGAAGAAGGCGCGCGCGCCCGCCTCCACCTCGAATACCGCGAGCGCAACGCCCGCGAAACCGACGCCGACGTGAAGAACGGCCTGCACAGCCGCAACATCGGCGCCGAGTGGGTCGAGCGCCAGGAGCTCATCGAACACTTCCTCGCCCGCATGCCCAAAGGCACGAGCGAAGCCTTCGACCCGACGCTCTTCCAGGCGTGGCTCAATGAGCAGGACCCGCAAACGCGCATCGCCTACGCGGTAAGCGCCGGCGACGGCGGCGACGCCACCGAACTCTCCGGCCTCACCCTCGCCGCCGCGCAGCGCTACGCGATGGGCGTGCAGTACGCCGCGCGGCAGATGCTGCAAGTCGTCGTCCGCGAAACCTGGCGCGTGCCGCCGGAAATCGACGCCAAGTGCAACATCGTCCTGAAAAGCGGCATCCCCGAAGAACACCGTCCCGAATTCAAGGTGAAAAACCTCGACGGCAAATTCGCCTGGATGCGCTCGCGCGACGCCATGCGCCCCACCGGCACCGGCTTCTACGACCGCACCGTCGCGGTTTGTCAAATGAAAAGGACACCGTAGCGTTTCGCGTCACGACCGCATTGGTCAAAAGCGAGGACACCGACGGCTCCTGCGGAGGGGGCGGCTAGCCGCCCCCTCCGCAGGAGCGTGCCGCATTCGTCCGGCGCA
>JAFUXX010000227.1 GCA_017476965.1 Kiritimatiellia bacterium
CATGCTCCGCAAGGCCGGGGTGTCCGCGGTGGTCGCCGCAAACAAGGCCGACAACCCCGGGCTCGACCTGCACGCGGACGAGTTTTCGCGTCTCGGTTTCCCCGTTTTCCCCGTCTCCGCAGTCCACGGCCGCGGCATCGCGGACCTGCTCGAAGCGTGCTACGCGAAGTTCCCCGAGCCCGTGCCCGGCGGCGAATCCGCGGAAACCGCGGCGGCCGCCGGCGGCGAGGAGCTTGAAAGCGGCGGCGGCGAGGATGCCGCCGCGGACGAACCGGAGGAAATCCCGGAAGAACCCGGCGGGGGCGAAGCCCCCGCGCCGAAGTTCCGCCGCACCGAGGTCCCGGTGATCGCCGTCGTCGGCCGGCCGAACGGAGGCAAGTCGTCGTTCATCAACAAGCTCCTGCGCGCCGAGCGGGTCATCGTGTCCGACGTTCCGGGCACGACGCGCGACCCGATCGACATACCGCTCGAATTCGGCGGGCGCAAGTACGTGCTGGTGGACACCGCCGGCGTGCGCCGCGAGGCGCGCGTGGACGACGCCGTGGAGCGCTACGGGCGCTTCCGCATGCAGGACGCCGTGGAGCGCGCGGACGTTCTCGTGCTGATGCTCGACTGCGAGCGCGCGCCGGGGCTCCTCGACCGCCAGCTCGCCGGCCTCGCCGCAAAACTCGGCAAGAGCTGCGTCCTGGCGGTGAACAAGTGGGACCTGGCGACGCAGGGCGAGAAGGAGTACGCCCGCCAGCTCGCGGAGCAGCTTCCGTTCATGGCGCATTGCCCCGTCGTGTTCCTCTCGGCCAAGACCGGCCGCAACGTGGAGAAAACTCTCGCCGTCGCGGCGCACGTCGCCCGCTCCTCCGAGCGGGCGCTCCCCACGGGCCCGCTCAACCGCTGCCTGCAGGAGGCGTACAAGAGCAACGCGGTGCCGAACAAGTCGGCCAAACCGCTCAGGATGCACTACGCCGTGCAGACCGGAGTGAAACCGATCCGCATCCGGGTGTTCGTGAACGACCCGCGCCGGATGCCCGCGTCGTTCGAGCAGTTCCTCGCGAACAGGCTGCGCGAGACGTTCGACCTCGCTGGAGTCCCGGTCGCGTTCCAGTTCCGCGCACGCGAGCGCCGCAATCCGGACGGCACCTTGAAAGCCGCCCCCGCCCCGTCGAACGTCCGCGAAAAGCGCGCCGCGAAAAAGGCTTCCGGCAAAGCCCGCGTCCACCGCCGCGCAATGCCCCGCGGCTGATCCCCTCCCCGCCGGAACATTGAAACCCCGCTTCGCGGACATTGAACAATTCAATGTCCGCGAAGCCGTTTTCACGGCTTTCAATGTCGAACATTTCCCGGTTTGCTTCGCTTGTCGCTTCATGGTACGCTTGCCACATGCGAACGGGCCGCAACGACGTTCCACGCGCATTGGCGCTGTGCGCTTCGCGCTTCCGCGGGGGACAGGCTCCGGTTCCGCATCGAGGCCGCCTGGTCGCGGTTTGTCAAATGAAAAGGACACCGTAGCGTTTCGCGTCACGACCGCATTGGTCAAAAGCGAGGACACCGACGGCTCCTGCGGAGGGGGCGGCTAGCCGCCCCCTCCGCAGGAGCGTGCCGCATTCGTCCGGCGCA
>JAFUXX010000228.1 GCA_017476965.1 Kiritimatiellia bacterium
AGTGTTTCCACACGCTTGGAGGCGCAAGCTAGTGGTGCCTGGAGCATCTGCCGCAGACCATTATCCGCGGCACTGCCGAAAAGCCCTACCAGAACGGGCAGAAGCGCAACATCGTCTTCGGCAAATACACCGCCGTCCTCACGCTCGCCAACGACCCGGAAAAACCGCCGAAACCCGTTCGCTGGGTTCTTACCGCCTTTTCGCCGGATGACATGAAAAGCGGAGGAGGCCACCGATGAGCGAAAGGCATTTCCTCGTGAACCTTCCGTCTACTGCTGCTCGGCTTACGGATGAACGCGACCGGGCGGAGTCTCGGTGACCTCCAACGCGAGCGAGTCAACCACAATCCACCCCGAAAGTCAACTCCAAAATGCTGCCCGGCCACCACAAGCCCATCGAAGAGAGCGCCTTCCTCGCGAAGTGTTTCCACACGCTTGGAGGCGCAAGCTAGTGGTGCCCATCACAAGACATCAACCAGAGGCTGAGGTTCAGGAAGAGGGACGGAGGCGCCTCGGGAGATTCGGAAACCGCGTTGGAAATTCGCGTTCGAGACGCGGAACACCGCCGTTTTCCCTTTTCCGGGGATGTTTTTCAAAACGGCGTCGCATGCGGCTTTCGCGCTCGATTCGGTAAAGGCGAATTTCGCGTAAAGGGAGGGTTGCAAGGGCCTGAATCCGCGCCTTTCGAGGTGGTCGACGAAACCCTTTCTGGCCGCACGGCCGGTTTTCGTCTTCACCGGAAGGTCGAGTACGACCAGTATCCAATGTCCGCAATGCCGAGACGCGGAATCGTATGTCGCCTTCATGCTGGGAACCGCGGCAGGGACGGCGTTTCGACCTCGCCGGAATACGCTTTCGCCAGGGACGCGCAGCTCAAGTCGATGGCCAATGCCATCGGAAACGTCCCGCCTTCCATTTCGACGTCCCGGTAAAGGGTCCGCGCCAGAAGTTTTTTCACCGCCGGTTCCATCTTCACCCGCCGCCAGGGCTTTCCGAGGATTTCCGGAAGATCGAGGACCGCTTCGTCGATCAACGGTCGGAACGGTTCCATCATGTCGTCGGCGAGGCAGAAGGGATTGCGCATGTTGTCGTGGTGGAGGCCGACGGCGCAGAGCATGCCGTGCGCGGCAAGACTCCGCGCGGTCGCCGACCTCGCGATCGCGTAGGCGTAGTTGAGCGCGGGATTCGGCATCGGGTTGTCTTCGTCGCGTTGCGTGGTCCGCACGATTCCCAAGGCGCCGAAATACTTTGCGGCGGCCACGGCTTCGAGATTCCCGGCGTCGCCGTTGCGCACTTTCCTCGACATTCCGCGGACCTCGGCCCACGCTCCGCATCCGCGGCGCCGCAGGTGTTCGCTCTGGTTGAATATTTTCGCGGACGCAATCTGCTTCCACACGCGGTCGGCGCGGCGGAAAGCGAGCTGTCCTTTCAATACCCGTTCGCCTCGCGTGTTGGCGCTTGCCGGAATCGCGAGCGAAACGGGCATTTTTCGCGAATCGCACACGCAGACGACGGTTTTCGCTTCGGCGAGCATTGCCAGCGCGCAAGCGGATATCCGGGAATGGAGTCCCTCGACGACCAAAACCCCGATGTCTTCGGGATGACAGGATTTCGGCGGGAATGCCGCCGCCGGGGCCAGCGGCTCCACTACGATGCCGCGGTCTTTCACGTGGATCAACGAATCGGTTTCGACGACAACCGTGCTGTACATGCGGTCACTGCGGTTTGAGGGTCAACGGACATCTCGCGCCGGAAGGAAGCGCGCCGGCGGCGCGGGCGAAGGGTCAGCCCTTCAATGACGAGAGCGGCACGAGGCGGACGAGGGGTTCGACGAGGTCGCTCTCGGAGCGGATGACGTCCTCGATGTCCTTGTAGGCCTGCGGGGCCTCGGAGAGGTCGAGGCGGCCACGGGCCCTGCCGAACTTCTTGTACTGGTGCCAGCGCTCGTAGACGATGCCGTCCAGGGCGGCGTCGCACTGCTCGGGCGTGAGCGTCGTGCAGGCGGCGATGCGGCTCATGCGACGGCCGGCGCCGTGCGAGCAGCTTCCGAAGGAGTCGGGGTTGCCGAGGCCGCGCACGATGTAGCTCGCGGTGCCCATCGAACCCGGGATGATCCCGATTTCGTCGAGCTTGGCGCTCGTCGCGCCCTTGCGGTGGACGCATACCTTCTTGCCGAAGTGTTCCTCGAACGCGGCGTAGTTGTGGTGGATGTCGATTTCGCGCACGAACGTCGCCTCCGGCGCGAACTCCGCCACCGTCTCCTTGAACGCCTCCATCATGCGGCGGCGGTTCTCCTTGGCGTAGCGCAGCGCGAAGAGCATGTCGGTGAAGTAGTCGTGGCCGTCCTTCTCCCCGATCGGCAGAAACGCGAGGTCGGGATCGGGCAGGCGCACGCGGAAGCGGGTGCACAGCCGGGCCGCGATGCGGTGGTAATGCTCCTCGATGCGCTTGCCGAGGTTGCGGGAGCCCGAGTGGATCATGAGCCAGACCTTCGAGCCGCCCTCCGGTTCGCCGTCCGAGCCGTCCACGGGGACGCTCTTCTGCAGCTCCACGAAGTGGTTGCCGCCGCCGAGCGTGCCGAGGTTCATCCGGTCGAGCTTGCCCGGCCACAAGTCGCAGCGCGCGGCGTTGTTCGCGAGGTACTCCTCGAAGCCCTCCCACGCCTGCACGGTGCGGTGCGAAACGCCTTCGCCGACCGGGATCCGCTCCTTTAGCTTCTCCTGAAGGGCGCGGCGGAACTTCATTTCCGAGAAACGCTCCGCGGGAATGTCCGTCTCAACGGCGCGCATTCCGCAGCCGATGTCCACGCCCACCGCGGCGGGAATCACCGCTTCGTCCGCAGCCACGACGCCGCCGATCGGCATCCCGTAGCCCTGGTGGCAGTCCGGCATGAGCGCCACGTGCGAGAAAAGCGCGGGGTGGCGCGAGAGGTTCTCCGCCTGCACGAGCGCGCCCGGCTCGACGTCGGCGCACCACGAGCGGATGGGAAGGGAGTCTGAATCGAGTTGCTTTGTCCAGTGCATGGCGTTTTTTGTCGGTTTGGTGTCGTATGTCGCTTTCTGCATAGCAACTTCCGTGCCAACGCCGCCGGATCAAGCGGTTTCAGCCGCCCGGACCCCGGAAATCAGCGGAAACAGGCCGGCTTTTCCCGATTCGGCCACCCGCCGCCGCAATTTCCCCGCGCCCGCGCACGGTCGCGCACGGTCGCAGAATTTCTAGCAGTTAGAAAATTGGATAATTCCCCGCGGCCGGGCCCAAGCGGAGCGGCGGGCCGCACACGCCGCTACAGCGCCGTTTCCGGCGCTGCGCAGAACGGCGAGGACGACGAGACGACAAGACGACGAGAGACGGCTGGGAGATGGTCGGGCTCTGCCGGAGCGTCGCATGCGGGGCATCTCGGCGGCGGCCCCAATCAGTGACCGAATACACAAGCTGCGGAAACGGAATTTGCGCAGACGGGAGGGTTCGGGTATACTCGCCGACATGGAACCGATTGAAAACATGATTGTCGCCGGCGGGGGGCCGGCGGGACTTTCCGCGGCCATCTACGCCGGCAGGGCCGGACTTTCGCCGCTGGTGATGGAAGGGCTCGCTCCGGGCGGCCAGCTCGCGCAGGAAGCGCGCATCGACAACTATCCCGGATTCCCGGACGGAGTATCCGGCGCGGATCTCGCCGCCGCCATGCGCAAGCAGGCGGAGCGTTTCGGCGCGAGGTTCGAGTCCGGCGTGGAACTGGCCGGGTTCGAGCGCGCGCCGGGATGGTCGATCGACGTCCGCACGGGCGACGGCAGGACGATCCGCACGCGCACCCTGGTGGGCGCGACGGGCTCCAGTCCGCGCAAGCTCGCCATACCGGGCGAAGCGAAGTACACGGGCCGGGGCGTGTCGTACTGCGCGACGTGCGACGGCGCGTTTTTCCGCGGCCGCAACGTGGTCGTGGTCGGCGGCGGCACGGCAGGGCTGGCCGCTGTGCGGGTGCTTTCGCCGCTCTGCGCGAGCGTCGTGGTCGTTTCGGACTCCCCGCCGGAGTCCGAAGCGCGCATCGCCCACGCGTTCGGCCCCGGGTCCAACGTAAAGCTGCTCACGCGCCGCCGCGCGGCCGAAGTGCTCGGCGACGGAGCGAAAGTGACCGGCATCCGCGTCACGGGTGCGGAAGGATCGGAAACCGTTTCCGCGGACGGCGTGTTCGTCGCCGTGGGGCAGACCCCTTCCGTCGCGTGGGGCGGCGGCCAGCTGGAGCTCGACCGCCACGGCCGCATCCGCACCTGGGGCGGCGCGACGAACGTGCCCGGGGTGTTCGCCGCCGGCGACGCGTGCGAACCCGTGCTGCGGCAGGTCGTGACGGCCG
>JAFUXX010000229.1 GCA_017476965.1 Kiritimatiellia bacterium
ATAATCCTTTCGGACAAGAGAAATGTTTCTTTGACAGGATTAACAGGATTGACAAGATTAGAAAATGAAGATAATCCTGTTAATCTTGTAAATCCTGTCAAAACGATTCCTTCGCTCTTGGCTGTCGCGGCGGTGAACAAGGCGCTCGTCGAGGCGGGCGTGCGGCCTTCGGTCGGCGTCGTCGTGGAATCGGGCGAGGTGCGCGAGGTGCACCACTTCGCCGTGCTGCTCGGCTTCGGCGCGACGGCGGTGAACCCGTGGCTTGCGCTGGCGACCGTCTCCGAGGTCGGCCGTGCCGACGCCGTCAAGGCCGCCGCGAACTACGTCGGCGCGGTGTGCAAGGGCCTGATGAAGATCCTGTCCAAGATGGGCATCTCGACGCTGCGCTCCTACCGCAGCGCGCGCATCTTCGAAGCCGTCGGACTCGGCCCGAAGCTCGTCGGCGAATACTTCGCCGGCGTCGCCTCGCCCGTCGGCGGGCTCGAGCTCGAGGACATCGAGCGCCGCCTCGCCGAGGCGGGGGCCTCGGACGCGGCCCCCGTCCTCCCGCCGGGCGGCCAGTACCGCTTCCGCAAGGACGGCGAGGAGCACCTCTGGACGCCGCAGCGCCTCGTCGATTTCCGCGAGGCGGTGCGGAACGGCGACTTCGCCCGCTTCCGGCGCTACGCCGCCGACATCGACGCCAACAGCGGCGTCACGCTGCGCTCGCAATTCCGCTTCCGCGACGGGACCGCGGGCGACGGCGCCGCCGCCGCGCCCGCGCCGATCCCGCTCGAAGAAGTCGAACCCGTCGAATCCGTCGTGAAGCACTTCGTCGGCGGCGCGATGTCGCTCGGTTCGCTTTCGCCCGAAGCGCACGAAACGATCGCCCTCGCCCTCAACGGACTCGGCACGATGTCCAACTCCGGCGAAGGCGGCGAAGACCCCGCCCGCTTCGGCACCGAAAAGAACAGCGCGATCAAGCAAGTCGCGTCGGGCCGCTTCGGCGTGACCGTCGAATACCTCGCCTCGGCGAAGGACCTGCAGATCAAGCTCGCCCAGGGCGCGAAGCCCGGCGAGGGCGGGCAGCTTCCCGGACACAAGGTGGACGGCCTCGTCGCGCGGCTGCGCCACGCCAAGCCGGGCACGACGCTCATTTCGCCGCCGCCGCACCACGACATCTACTCCATCGAGGACCTGGCGCAGCTCGTCTACGACCTCAAGTGCGTAAATCCGCGCGCAAGGGTGTCCGTGAAACTCGTCTCCGAGGCGGGAGTCGGCACGATCGCCGCGGGGGTCGCGAAGGCGCACGCTGACGTCGTGGTCGTTTCCGGCTTCGACGGCGGCACCGGCGCCGCGCCGCTCACTTCGATGAAACACGCGGGCCTGCCGTGGGAGCCAGGCCTTGCCGAGGCGCACCAGACGCTCGTCAAAAACGCCTTGCGCGACCGCGTCCGGCTCCAGGTGGACGGCCAGCTGCGCACCGGGCGCGACATCGTGATCGGGGCGATACTGGGCGCGGACGAATTCGCGTTCGGAACGTCGATGCTCGTCGCGCTCGGCTGCGTGCAATGCCGCAACTGCAACCTCAACTGCTGCCCGGTCGGCATAGCGACGCAGAAACCCGAACTGCGCGCGAAATTCGCCGGAAAGCCGGAACACCTGCAAGCGTACTTCCGGTTCCTCGCGGCGGACGTCAGGGAGCGGCTCGCGGAGCTCGGCCTGCGTTCGCTCGACGAAGCGCGCGGCCGCGTCGACCTGCTCGCCGCGGCCGGCGGCACGCCGTTCGACTTCGGCGACGTCCTCGCCCCCGCCGCC
>JAFUXX010000230.1 GCA_017476965.1 Kiritimatiellia bacterium
AGACCACGAAAGCGCAAGCCTCCCGACAGGACGCCGTTTCTGCCCGGATTCCCCGTCTGAGGCAAGCGCTCCAACATGCACTACGGGACGGTCTCAAGCGAGATCGGCCCAAGCCCGGGTCAATTTTCCGGGATAAGGGTGAACGGCTTCGCCGGCGTTGAAAAAGAAAAGAATTTTTCTACAATTGTCCCCCGTGGGCGGCACCACGCCCTCCCCCGACGACCATTGCTCCTGTCGAGCAGCGACCATTGGAAACTGAATTTGCATCCCGCACTTCCTCTTGAAGACAACCACTCGCTCCAACGTGAGGGCAACATCGAGATAATGAAATGCCGCGCGTGCACGAATGACGAGATCGGCCGCCGCGTCGCGCGGGCCGTCGCTCATGACATGGAGATTGAAACGATGAACAAGGGCATTGAACGCATACATGGAATTTGTTTCCTTGTCTTCGTTCTTCTGTCGGCTGCCTCATTTGCAATGCCGGCACATTTCGAGATTGTCGCAGAAAACTCACTTGGCCAGGAGGCGCTGATAATAGATGTCAAGGAAAACGACATCAAGATCGTCAAAGATCTGGCATATTCAGAACAGGGACAGCAACTGGTTGCGGGGGACTCTGGAAGTCGAAACCGAATGGCCTTTTTCCGTTGTTGGAGACTATGTAACGCCACCATCCATAGATCAAAATGTTTGTTTTCCGGGATATCATGAATACACGGACCTGTATTGCAGAGTAGGAACCAATGTTCTCGACCAGTCGGCTTTGATTTCAGACGACAGAGTATTGTTCGTAAAACAAATGCATGGCAATAATTCATGCTCTTCATGGTCATCAACGTATCCTCCCGACCTTTGCGTCGTACTCGTGGACAGCTTGCGGCCGGACCATCTTGGCTGCTATGGCTACGGGCGCGACACGTCGCCGGCGGTGGACGCGTTCGCCGCGGGCGCGGTGCGGTTCGACCAGACGATCGCGTCGGGCTCGTGGACGCAGCCGTCGATCATGTCGATGATGACGTCGGTTCCGGCGGACGTCCACCAGCGCGTCCACTGGGGCCGCCCCCATTCGACGAACGTCGTCACGCTCGCGGAGACGCTGCAGAAGGCCGGCTACCAGACGGTCGGCCTCGTCGCGAACCCGATGACGAACCGCAAGTTCGGCTTCTCGCGCAGGTTCGACTTCTACGACGACTACTCGCTGACGGGCGCGCCGGACGCCACGACGGGCGACATCGCCCGCCAGACGGCCCAGGGCGCGAAACTCACGCGCCTCGCGCAGGACTGGATCGAGCGGCGCCGCGACCCGGAGAAGCCGCTCTTCCTCTTCGTCCTCTACATCGACGTGCATTGGGACTACCTTCCGCCGCCGCCCTTCAACCGGATGTTCGCGCCGGATCCCGTCCCTCCGCCGCGCGACATCTGGAACCTCGGGCGCAAGACCATCCCGGAGGCCGCGCGCAAGCGCTCCGTCGCCGCCTACGACGGGGAAATCCGCTACACCGACGGCTGCATCTCGAACCTCCTCGCGGCCATCGACGCCTCGCCGTGCGGCAAGGACACCGTGGAGAACATGGACTGGCTCGCCGCGCGCCGCGACGACCCGGATTTCGGCAAGGTGCGGGTCGTCCAGGTCGACGACGGCTGGCAGACCGCGCCGGACGCCGTGTACCACGACCGCACCGCCACCCGGGCGCAGGCACTGCGGCGCGGCCTGGAGGCCATCAGGCGCGGCTTCGGCGACGGCGGTTTCATCCTCGGCGGCACGATGGTCTTCGGGCCGGCGGCTGGCCTCGTCGACGCGATGCGCGTCTCCACGGACATCACGCCCCGCTGGGACCGGCCCGGCCAGCACGCCGAAGCGCCCAACGTCCCGAACGTCTGCCGCAACGTCGTCCACCACGCCTACATGGACGGCCGCCTCTGGATCAACGATCCGGACACGCTCATCGTCCGCGAGGACCGCAACGAACTGACGCCCTCCGAGGTGGAGCTGTGGGCCGGCGTCGTCTCCCTCGCCGGCGGCTCGCTGATGCTTTCCGACCGTCTCTCCGCGCTCTCGCCCGGGCGCCTGGCGCTCGTCCGCCGGGCGCTCGCCGGCGCCGGACAGAGGACACGCCTCCGCCCCGCGGACCGCTGGGAGAAGTCGCTCCCGTCCGTCTGGGAGGCGGAGCGGGACGGCCGCACCGTCCGCGCGGTCTTCGATTTCGACGGCGCGCACTCCGTCCGTTTTTCCTGAACCCCGCCGCGACCCGGCGGAACCGGAATCGAAAGCTGTTCAATGCCGGCGGAGCGGGGAACTGGGAGGAATGTCAGGGGACCGGGGTTTCCGCGAGGATGCGGGAAACGACGGCGTCCGGCGTGGCTTCCTGAGCTTCGGCCTCGTAGGTGAGCGCGACGCGGTGGCGCAACACGTCCGGGGCGACGTCCTTCACGTCCTGCGGCGTGGCGTAGGCGCGGCCGTGGAGCATGGCGTTGGCGCGGGCGGCGAGGTTGAGCGCCAGCGTGGCGCGGGGGGAGGCGCCCATCGCGATCAGCGGCGCGAGGTCGGCCATGCCGTGCCTGGCCGGTTCGCGGGTGGCGAAAACGAGGTCGAGGATGTAGTCGCCGACCTTTTCGTCGCAGTACACGGCGTCGAGCGCTTCGCGCAGGCCCGCCACCTGTTCCGGGGTGGCAACGGTTTCGGCTTCCGGGGCGCGGTGCTTGGAGAAGCGCTCCATGATGCGGCGCTCGTCCTCGCGCGACGGGGTGCCCACGACGCACTTGAAGAGGAAGCGGTCCACCTGTGCCTCGGGAAGCGGGTACGTGCCTTCCTGCTCGATCGGGTTCTGCGTGGCGAGCACGAGGAACGGCGAAGGCAGCGGCAGCGTTTCGTCGCCGAGCGTCACCTGGCGCTCCTGCATCGCTTCGAGCAGCGCGGACTGCACCTTCGCCGGGGCGCGGTTGATTTCGTCGGCGAGGAGGATGTTCGCGAAAACCGGGCCCTTCTTCGGCGAAAACGTGCCGTCCTTCGGGTTGTAGACCATGGTGCCGGTGAGGTCGGCCGGGAGCAGGTCCGGCGTGAAGGACACGCGGGAGAAGCCGAGGCCGAGCGCCTTGGCGAGAGTGCGCACGAGCGTCGTCTTGGCTATGCCCGGCACGCCTTCGAGAAGCACGTGCCCCTGGCAGGCGAGGGCGACGAGAAGGCGGTCGACGATTTTTTCCTGGCCGACGACCACCCGCGAAACTTCGCGGCGGATGCGGTCGAACGTTTCTGCCTGTTTTTCGAGATCTGCTGGATTCATCGCGTTCCTTTCGCGTCAAACCGCCCGGCCGGCGGACTGTCCGAGCCGGGAAACCGAGACGCAAGGATGGTTCAAGAGGCCTTCGCTCTCCGGCGTGCCGAGCACCGCCGCGGCCGGGCCGACCGGCAGCGACGTGCGGATCGCCTCGTAGACGTACGCCTTCGCTTCGCGGACGGCGTCCGGAAGCGCGCGGCCGAGAGCGAGCGACGCCGCGATGGCGGCGGAGAGCGAACATCCGGTGCCGTGGACGGACGCCGGATTTTCCACGACGGGCGTGGTGTAGAGGAATTCGCCTTCGGCGCACGCGAGCACGTCTTCGGCTTCGCCGCCGCGCCTGTGGCCGCCTTTCACGAGCACGGCGCACCCCGCGGCCCCGCGGATGGCGCGGGCGGCGGCGGCCATGTCGTCCAGCGACCGCAGGGCGCGGCCGCAGAGCGTTTCCGCTTCGGGGAGGTTCGGCGTGGCGACGGCGGCGACGGGGAGCAGGACGTCCCGGACCGCGGCCACTGCGGATTCGCTTATGAGCCGCGCGCCGCTCGTCGCGACCATGACGGGATCGACGACGAGCGGGACGTCCGGGCGCGCCTTCATCTTCGCGGCGACGGCGCGCACGACGCCGGGATCGGCGAGCATGCCGGTTTTCGCGGCCTTGATCGCGTAGGCCGGCAGGACGGCGTCCAGCTGCGCTTCGACGAATTCCGGGGTCTGCCCCGCCACGGCCGACACGCCCGACGGATTCTGCGCGGTGAGGGCGCAGAACACGGTGCAGGCGTGCAGCCCGAACACGTGGAAGGCCCTGATGTCGGCCTGGACGCCGGCGTTTCCGCCGCTGTCGCTGCCGGCGATCGTGAGAGCCGCCGTCAAAACGCCGTTTTCGACATGCATCGCGCTTTTCCTCGCGGGACGTGTTCCGGGACGCCCCGGACTCAGGCCCCGGCCGGCTTGGCGGCGAAACGGGGATGGACGACCGCGCCGCCGCGGGTGATGAGGCAGCCCGCGTAGATTTCGTCGGACAGGTCTTCGCGGAACCCGCCGTTTTCGCGGTCGCGGAAATGTTCGAGGAACGCCGTGAAGTTGCCGGAGAGCATCTTGGAGGCGTCCTGCGGGACGCGGCGCTCCAGCGCTTCGCCGGGGAGGAGGACGACGCCGTGCTCCGTCACCACCTCGTCGAACGGCTTGCTGCCCTCGACGTTGCCGCCTGTCGCGGCGGCCATGTCCACCACGACGGAACCGGGCTTCATGCGCGCGAGGACGTCCGCGCCGAGCAGGCGCGGCGCCGGGCGGCCGAAGACCTTTGCCGTGGTGATCACGATGTCGGACTTTTCGCAGACCTTGGCCTGGCCTTCGCGCTGGCGCGCGAGCTGCTCCGGCGTGAGTTCGCGGGCGTAGCCCTGCGCGGTCTGGCCGGTTTCGCCGCCGAGGTCGATTTTCACGAACGTCGCGCCGAGGGACTTGACCTGCTCCTCGACCGCGGGGCGCGTGTCGAAGGCGTCCACCCGCGCGCCGAGGCGCTTGGCGGTCGCTATGGCCTGGAGACCGGCGACGCCGACGCCGATCACGAAAACGCGGGCCGGCGTGATGGTGCCCGCGGGCGTGACCATCATCGGAAGCGCCTTGGGGAGGCGCGCGGCGGCGGCGAGGACGGCGGCGTAGCCGGCGAGCGAAGTCTGCGAGCTCTGCGCGTCCATCTTCTGCGCCAGGGTCGTGCGCGGGATCATTTCAAGCGAAACGAGCCTGATCCCGGCGGCGGCGAAGGCGTCCACGAGCGGGCGCTCGCGGAACGGGTCGAGGAACGAGACGTGGAGCGCGTCCTTCTTGATGCCCTCGGGGGAGGAAGGCTTGCCGACGCGCAGGACCACGTCCGCCCACGCCTTCGCGGCGGCGGCGTCCGGCCCCGTGGCGACGTGGGCCCCGGCGGCCGCGTAGTCGCCGTCCGCGAA
>JAFUXX010000231.1 GCA_017476965.1 Kiritimatiellia bacterium
CGTGGACAGGCGCGCGAGAAGCCGCGACCGGGCGACGAGCCACGCCGTGCCTACCGAGCCCCAGAGCAGACTCAGGGCGACGGCGGCGGGAAAAGCGGCGTCGGACGCGGGCGGAGGCATGGCCGCGATTGTAGCCGGAAGAGGCCTCCCCCGCAAACGGATTGCGCGGCGACTTTACCGGTATTTGATCCGCCCGTCGTCTTCGAGATTGCGGTCGCCGGGAACGGCATTGATCCAGCGATGGAAATAAACGGTTCTTTTCGGCCCTCCCCAATAAAAATCTCCCGACAATTTCCCGTACAACGATTCGTCGGCACCCGTAACCGGATTGGACGACGTTCTGATGCGAAAAACCTCTAAGCATTCCGAAGTAACAAGACGCGAACCGCGGTCTCGACCGGCAACGATTTGCGTATAGCTTTCAAAAGAGGGAGAATACCCATGTTCCGGAGCCTCTCTCGGCGATGCCAGCATACTGCAGTTGTTCCGGTTTGTCAGGATGACGCCGTTTCCGTCTCCGGGAAAACCCACGCGCATGGTATTGCGCCAAGAGTTGGATGCGGCGGAAGAAGATCCGTCTTCCAGAAAAAACGTCATGTCGGCACGATCGCCTTTCCCCCATGGCGGCACCCAGTCGCAGACGACAAGGTCGAACCCGAATTCCTCGTCCATCCCGGGGACGGACACGAAAAGCAGTCTGCCGTCCATGTCGTGCGGACGGATCGCTTTGACGAGTTCGACCGTCTGGTTGATCGGTTCGGCGGACCACAAACCAAGCGGACAGGCACCGGAATGGGCGAATGGGCGGAGTTCTCTCGTTCCGGAAGCCCGGTAATGTCCCTCTTTTTCGACGACCCAGCCAAAACTCCAGGTCGACCAGCCGCTTGCCGGGAAACGTCCGGAAGCGTCTGTCTTGCCGGACACCGAACTGGCGGGATTTCCTTCCGCGCAGCTCGTGAAAGAAACGGTGACTTTGGCGTCTGGAACAGGGGTGCCGTCTTCGTCTACGACCGAAAGAACGACATCGGCCTCGGCGCCGAACGTTTCCAACGCCCAGTACAACACCCGTTTTTCCGCATTGTTTCGCGGCGGCCCCGGATGAACGGAAACGGGAATTCCGGTTTCGGTTTCGAGGACGACGACATCGCGATCGTGGTCGGAAGAAAAACGGCTTGTGCATTTTCCGTACTTGGAAACGCCCCGTGCGCCATTCTGTGGACAGCCGGGATGCAACGGACGAAGACGATCGCAAGAAAGCCGAGACAAAGGAAAAACCGAGATTTCCGCTTCATTGCCGCATGAACTCCATGAATCTGGTGAAAAGGCCGGAAACGAAAGGAAAGGCGATGTTTTTGATGTCGCTGTGTCTCCACCCCGGATATTCCGAACTTGAATGCCGAGGCCAAAGGACTCTTTGCGAAACGATGTTGCAATCAAAGTTGCGGAATCCGGACGAAGACTCGCAAATGGCGGAAAAACCGATTGGAGGCGAAAGAGCCGGCAGGCCTTTTGCGAGAATCGAATTGCAAACCTCGGAAGAAATTGGAGAGGAAAACATTTCCGGCTCGGGGTTGTGGCGGGGATCCCGGCGAACGTCTGGTCAACGCGGGAATTCAAGACTCCGGTCTCCGGGTTCGGGATTGACGGAATAGCGGAAAACCAAGGACCCGGCGCCTTTTTCGCGGGGGGCCCAGCCGAAACGCATGCCGGGGTCGATTTTTCCGTACAAAGCGGAATCCGCGTTTCCGCCGGCATCGGCCCTGCAACGGGAGCGGAAAACCAGATACGATCCTTTGCCGAACCGTTTGCCGTCTCCGTACGAAAAAGACTTTCCGTCGGGATTGCGGACGAATTCCAGGGACTCGACGTATCCGCATTCCGGCGCGACCGTCCTCCAAGGAAGGGAATCGTGCGCGTTCCAAACGTCCACGAAAAGCCCGGCGCCGTCCGGAGTCGAGATTACAAGCGATTGAGGCGCGTCGCGGGACGCGGCGTCCGGTTCTTTTTGCGCGTCGGGAAAGAAGAAGGCCAAATCTCCCGTGATTCCTTTTCCGAACGGAGCGACCCAATCGCCTTCCAACAAGTCGTATTCCACGGGAGAATCGGAAAAAGGGACGTATACCGCCGCCTTGCGTGAAATTCCGTTGGCGACGGTACGCTTTTTTTTCTTGAGCGTCACCGGAACGGGAATCGCGCGTTCCGTCCATTTTCCCCGCCGCGCGGCGTCTTTCGAAAACCGGGATTCGGCGTAAACGGTCCCGGAACTCCCGTAGTACCCGCCGAGACTCGCCTTCCAGTTGCAGAACGAAGAGGTTTTCGCCGTTGCCAGACAGCGGCCTTCTCCGTCGGTTTCGTTTTCCACCGTCGTGAAATCGACATCCGCTTCCCACGAAAGCATCTTCGGCGACGGAACGGAAAAAGCGGCCGAAATGTTCACGCCGGGAAGGGGAACTCCGTTTTCGTCCCGGACTTCGAAGGCCAACGTCGCCTCAGCGCCGGACAAATGGCACAAATCGCGCAAAGTCAGTCCGGTCGCATTGATTTTCAGATTCTCCAACGCCTTTCGCATCGTTTCCGGCAGTGTCGGTTCCGGACCGCCCGTACCGGAAGGAGTTTCCGTCAGATCGGAAAGGGAGTCGCGGCCGTCCGGAGGTGCAGACGCCGAAGCCGATCCTGTCCGGCGTTCTCCTCTTTTTTCCGCGCGCGGACACAAAAAAGAGGTCGTAAGGGCCGTTGCCACGAAAATGCCGAAAAACACGATTTTTTTCATTGTGCCGGGTTCCGTCCTGCAATTTCTCCGAATGCTCCGGAAACGAAAGGAAGAGCCACGTTTTTCACGTCGCTGTGTCGCCATCCGGTCCAGCTCGGAGAAGCGGCGCGCGGCCATCCGGAATCGGAGGAAAAGCGGTTCAAATCGAAATTCCGCCTGTCGTTTTCGGTTTCGTCCGCCGAGAGCGGCACGGATTCCGCTCCGACTGGTCCGCTCAACGCCGGTACGCCACGGGCGAGGAGGCTGTCGATGTCGCCGGAATCGAAATTCGCGGAAAAGATTGACGAAGGCGCGTGATTGAAAACCGGGTCCGCGAGCAATTGGGCGGTCGAGGCGTTCGCGGCGGCGTTTGTTCCGTACGGTGCAGTCCGGACGACGACGGCATGGGACGGATCGGTCGGATCGACCACCGTTTGGTACAGCGGCGGCGAACCATCCTGGAAATACCCTTGCGAAGAGAATCCCCATCCCATTTCCGACGTCCCGGCGAAGCCTCCGACAAGACTGCTTCCCCAACGTCCTTTGAACCGCTCCTGTTTCTGCCAGGATGAAATTCCCGCTCCGCCGGCGCCAAGCGGATGCAACGTGATTTTCCC
>JAFUXX010000232.1 GCA_017476965.1 Kiritimatiellia bacterium
GAGCGCGAGGCGCTCGCCGACCGGGCGCTTGCGCGCGGGGTGGATGTCGAACGCGTCGCCCACGTCGATCGTGCACGCGAGTCCGCATCCGGGCATGTCGAGGAGCCGCCGCTGCGCTTCGCGGATCGGCGCGAATCCGCCGGACAGCGCGCTTTCGTCCGGCGACAGCGCGCGCCACCAGTCCTCCGCAAGCCTGTCCCCGGGCCGCTGCTCGCGGAACGCCGAAAGCTCCGTGCCGATGAAGACGAGGTCCGGGTTGCGGAACGCTTCGCGCCACGCGGCGACGAGGGCGTCCTGCAGCCGCGCGTAATTTTGCGGCCTCTGGGAGTTGGAGCATCCCTGGTACCAGATCGCGCCATGCACCGCGAGATGCGCGAACGGGGCGACCATGGCGTTGAAGAGCGTCGAAGGAGTCTGCGCCGAAAGGCGCGGAGTTTCCGCTCCGTCCGGCACCGGCGGGCGGACCCCGGCCTTCTCCGGATCGACCACGAACTCCGTGCGCTCCGCCCATTCGCCGCCGTCGAGAGCGATTTTCGCCGGCTCGGCGCCGAAACAGGAGATCGAAACTTCGTCCTTGAAATTCCCGGACGAGAAGTGGTTCATCACGCGGACGGCGAGGACGTGGCGCCCGCCCGGCGCCGGCTCCAGCACCGCGGCGTAGTCGCGGGGCTGCGCCCAGTACGCGTGCGTCGAAACGTCGGTCTCCCCGATTTTCCCGCCGTCGAGGTACGTTTCGTCGCAGTCGTTCACCGAGGCCATGTGCACGGCGACGGTTTTGCCTTCCCACGACGGCGGCGCGGTGAATTCGCGTCTGTACCAGACCGTCGCCGGGCGTGTGAGCGCCGAGCAATCCC
The DNA here is from genome assembly GCA_017476965.1 of Kiritimatiellia bacterium. Classification (GTDB taxonomy): domain Bacteria; phylum Verrucomicrobiota; class Kiritimatiellia; order RFP12; family UBA3636; genus UBA3636. The sequence continues at coordinate 855 of JAFUXX010000232.1, forward strand.
TCGGCCCGCGCTTCCATTTCTTATCGTCGCCGGGCGGCAGTTGCGGCGCGGCCCAGTGCGCGAGGGCGTCGGCGGTCGTGGCGGGGTCGCTCGCGAAGAAGCGGTCGCGCAGCCAAGCGCGCAAGTCCGCGACGCGCGACGCGTGGAGGGCGGCGAACGCGTCGTTCGTCGCGCCGGAGCGGAACTCCGCCGCGGCGTCGAGCGCGGCGAGTTCGTCGGCGAATCCGCCCTTTTCCAGTCCGGCCCGGGAAATCCACGGTTCGATCATCGTGCCGCCCCAGCTCGAATGGACGAGCCCGACGGCGACGCCGCCGCCGAACATGCGGCGCAGCGCCTTGCCGAAGAACCACGCCACGGCGCTGAACTCGCCGACCGCTTCCGGCGAATCGCCGAGTTTCCAGCAAGGGCGTCCGGGCGGCTCGGCGCAAGGAGAGTCCGGGCAGAGCCCGCGCGGGGACTGGAAGAGGCGGATGCCGGCGTCGCCGCTCTCCGCGGCGCACTTTTCGCCGTCCGGCAGGCCCCAGAACGGCGTTTCGCGCGAGAGCACCGGAAACTCCATGTTGGACTGGCCGGAGCAGAACCAGAGTTCGCCGACCATGACGTCGTGCAGCACGATCTGCGCCCCGGCGTACGAGCGCACCGCGAGCTCGCACGGTCCGCACGCTTCGCAGGCGGGGAACGAGAGTTCCCATTCGCCGGATTCGCCGACAGTGCAGTTTGCGGAGCGGCCGCGGAAAACGCCGGTCACCGCGGTGTCCGGTTCGCCGAAGCCGGAGATGCGGATCGGCGCGCCGCGTTGCAGCACCATGTGGTCGCCGAAGCAGCCGTGGAGGGAAAATGCGGAAGTCATTGCCAGATTGTGGAAGTCGCCGACGATTGGAGCGGGGAGGGGAGATGGGGCTTGCGTTGAGTCGTCCTACAGGGAAAGCGCGCAGGACGCGCGGCGGCAGGCCCAGCAGTTGTACGCCACGGTCACGAAGTACGAGGCCGGGACGCGGGGGAGGGCGGCGATTTTCACGCCGAGCAGCGTGGTGCGACCGCCAAGGCCCATGGGGCCCACGCCAAGCTCGCCCGCTTCGGCCATGACGCGGCGTTCGAGCGCGGCGAGGTCGGGGGCGGGCGAAGAGTCGGAAAGGTCGCGGAGCAGCTGCTCCTTCGCGGCGGCGAACGCGCCCGCGCGGTCGCCGCCGACGCACACGCCGAGTATCCCCGGCGCGCATCCTCCGCCCTGCGCGCGCCAGACTGCGTCGAGCAGGCACTTGCGCACTCCGTCGAGATCGCGACCGGCGCCGAGCGAGGAATCGGGAAGCGAATACTGGCGGCTCTGGTTTTCGCTGCCGCCGCCCTTGAGCAGGACTGTCGCGCGGGACGGCGACCCGGACGGGCCGAACCGGAAATGGATGGCGGGGGAGCCGTCGGCGAAATTGGACGCGACCTGTTTGCCGGACGGCACCTCGATCACGTTGAGCCGCAGATGCCCGGACGCGGTCGCGGCGGCGACGGCCTCGCGGACCGCTTCGCGCACGGGAAGGGTCGGCGTGCCGTCCGGAAGGTCGAACCAGAACGACGGCGCCCCGGTGTCCTGGCAGGCGGGGACGGAGCGGCGCGACGCCAGTTCCGCGTTTTCGAGAATCGTCCCGAGGGCCGCCCGGCCGGGAGAACCCGGCGCTTCCGCGGCGTGCGCCGCCGAAAGCGCGCGCAGGACGTCCGGCGGCAGCTCCGACGACGCCTTCCGGAGCAGCCCCGCGAGCGTTTCCGCGAGGCCCGGAGGATGAGGTGTGTGCATTTCGTTCACGGCGCGCAATTGTACCACGCCGCGCGCGCCGTTGCACGAAAAAAGCGGCGGCTAGATCCTGTTGTCCCAGTTCTTGAAGACCACTTCCTGCCCGCCGGCGCGGATCGCCGCGTAGACTTCGGCGGGCGGACGCTTGTCCGTGAGCGTGAACTGCGCCACGTCGTGGTCGGCGAGAACGGCGTAGCCGCCCGGGGTGACGCGCGAACCGGCGCTCATGTTGTCCGCCGCCGTCTGCACGATGCGGTCGCGGAAGGCGGGCGCTTCGCGCGTGGAGACCGTCATGCAGCACGTGGGGAACACGATGCGGAACGCGAGCATCATGAGCTCCAGGTCTTCGTCGGAAACCGGATGCTCCGGCTGGAACCCTCCCTCGGTGGGGCAGAAGCGCGGGAACGCGAACTGCACCTTGCTGCGCCAGCATTCGCGTTGGAGCCAGATCGCGTGCGCGGCGAGCGAAGCGGCTTCGGGGCGCCACGGGCAGAGCCCGAGCAGGAACGCCACGCCGAGCGTTCGGAACCCGGCGCGTCCGGCGCGCCACTGCGTGCGCAGGCGCCAGTCGTAGTCGCTCTTCGGCCCCGCGGGGTGGAAGTACTTGTAGCGCTCCTGGTCGTACGTTTCCTGGAAGCACGTGAGGCCTTCGAAACCCGCTTCGAAGAGCAGGCGGTACGTTTCTTCGCTCTGCGGCGCCACTTCGAGCGCGAGGTACGAAAACATCGGCTTGAGCAGCCTGCCCACTTCGGCGAGGTGTTCGGGGGAGTTGACGCGCGGGTTCTCGCCCGCGACGACGAGCAGGGAGTCCACGCCCGTCGCGCGGACCGCCTCCGCCTCGGCGCGGATTTCGTCGGGCGAGAGGTCCTTGCGCGCAGTCCCCTGGTGCTGGATGCGGAAGTCGCAGTACCGGCAGGAGTTCACGCAGGTGTTGCCGATGTAGAGCGGCGCGTAGACGGAGACCGTGCGCCCGTAGTAGCGGCGGCGCGCTTCGGCGGCGCGCTCGCGCATCCGCGGCAGAAACCCGGCCGCGGCGGGCGAGATCAGGGCGAGCAGGTCGAAAAAGCCTGGGCGGTCCTTCGCGAGCGCGGCGGCGACGTCGTCCGGCGTCGTTGCCGCGATGCGCGCCTCGACTTCCTCCTTGGAGAGCTTCAGGTAGGGAAACATCGCTTGCGGCCTTTACTCGGAGAGGATCGAGAAGTCGTCCATCGGGCTGGAGGCGGCCGCGGTGCGGCGTTCGGCGGCCGGGCCGGCCTGGACCGCGATTTCCGCGGCGCGCACCGCGAGGCGGAACGCTTCGGCCATCGCTGGCGGGTCTCCCGCGGCGGCGACCGCGGTGTTGGCGAGCACGGCGTCCGCGCCGAGTTCGATCGCCTCCGCCGCGTGCGAGGGCAGGCCGATTCCGGCGTCCACCACTACCGGGACGCGCGCCTGCTCGACGATGATTTCGAGCATGTCGCGCGTGCGCAGGCCGCGGTTGGACCCGATCGGCGCGGCAAGCGGCATGACCGCCGCGGCGCCCGCTTCTTCGCAGCGCTTGGCGAGCACGGGGTCGGCGTTGATGTAGGGCAGCACGACGAGGCCCATCTTCGCGCACTCTTCCACGGCGGCGAGCGTCTCGACGGGGTCGGGCAGCAGGTAGCGCGCGTCGGGGTGGATTTCGAGCTTGATCCACGAAAAGCCTGCGGCCTTGCCGATTTTGGCGATGCGAACCGCCTCCGCGGCCGTGCGCGCGCCCGAGGTGTTGAGCATCACCTCGACCTTGGAGCGGTCGATCGCGGAGAGGATGTCGTCCGCGGCGGCGTCCGCCTCGTGGACGCGCGAGAGCGCGGTCGTGACGAGCTCCGTCTGCGAAGCGGCGAGCGTGGCGCGGAGCTGTTCGGAGGAGGCGAACTTGCCCGTGCCGAGGAAAAAGCGGTTGGTGAAGCGGCGGTTGCCGATTGCGAGCGGTTTCATTCAGGGTTCCTTTCCAAGAAGCAGGGCGAGCACGGTGTTCGCCTCGATCGCGGCGGCGATGCCGACGCGCGCCGATTGCGGCGGAAGGCCGTCGCGGATGTCGCTCGCGCCGTCTCCCGCCATCCAGAGATTGCGGCCGAGGCGGCGCAGCCCGATCGCGCCGGAGCGTCCCCATCCGGCGAGTCCGCTCGCCGCCACCACGGGGCGGTCGCGTATCGAGCGGTAGAGCGCGGCTTTCGCTTCGGCGCGGTCGAAGGCTTCGACGACGATTGCGCAGTCCGCGAAGATTTCCGGCATGTTCTTTTCGTCGAGGCGCACGTCGTGCAGGCGCAGGTCGAGCGCCGGCTCGATGCGGCGCAGGTTCTCCGCCAGCGCTTCGACCTTCTGCCGGCCGAGCTGGTCGCGGAAGTAGAACTGGCGGTTGAGATTCGACTCGGACACGGAGTCGAAGTCCGCGATCGCGAGCTTCTCCACGCCGGCGCGCACGAGATGCGCGGCGACGTTGGAGCCGAGCCCGCCCGCGCCGGCGATTCCGACGCGGGCAGCGGCGAGCGCGCTGCGCTCCTCGCCTGTCAGGTAGGTGTTGGTCATGGGCCGTTCCTCCTCGTCGCGTCGCCGCCCGGCTCAACCGCCGGCCACGACCTTGAAGACGGAGAGCGAACCGCCGTCCGCGAGGGGAACGGCCGCGAGGTCGTCGCCGGGCGCGAACATTTCGCCGTTCCATTCGACGACGGCGCCGGCCGCGTCGATCTTGCGCTCTTCGAGAAATGCGGCGACGGTCGCCGCGTCGGTTTCGGCAGGTTCGCCCTGCCATGTTATCTTTTTCGTCATCGTGTTTTCCTCCGCCGGCATTGTCCGGATCAGGTGTTGCGGGTCGGGACCGGAAAGGCCCCCTCTCAGCCGGCTCCTGCCGGCTCCCCGTGTCGTTCGACAAGGCGGGATTCTACGCGCCGCCGCGCCCCCGTCAAGGCCGGCGTCGCGCGACGGCGCGCGCGAACCGGCCGCGGC
>JAFUXX010000233.1 GCA_017476965.1 Kiritimatiellia bacterium
CGAGGAGGCGGGCGGGGGAGGGGCCGGAGCGCCTACGCATTCGCCTTGCGGAGGTCGACGACGCGGCGGATCTTGCCTTCCGAGCGGGGGAGGGTGTGCGGTTCGACGAGGGTGATCTTGGCGGTGAGGCCGGTGATCGACTTCACGGCGGCGCCGACGCGCTTGCGCAGCTCTTCGAGGTGGCGGATGTCGTCCGAGAAGTTCTCCGGCGTCACCTCGACCTTCACCTCCAGCGTGTCGAGCGCGCCGGTGGGCGTGACGACGATCTGGTAGTGGGGGAGGACGTCCGGGACCTTGAGCAGGCCCGATTCGACCTGCGACGGGAAGAGGTTCACGCCGTGGACGATGAGCATGTCGTCGCTGCGGGCGTTGATGCGCGCGATGCGGCGGACGGTGCGGCCGCAGGGGCACGGCGTCGCCTCGATGCGCGTGAGGTCGCGCGTGCGGTAGCGGATCATCGGGCAGCCGGTGCGGTCGAGCGTCGTGAACACGAGCTCGCCCTGCTCGCCGTCGGGCAGCGGTTCGAGCGTCTCGGGGTCGATCACTTCGGGGTAGAAGTGGTCCTCGAAGATGTGCAGGCCGGTGCGGTGGATGCAGTCGCCGCCGACGCCGGGGCCGGCGATTTCAGTGAGGCCGTAGATGTCGTGCGCGACGAGGCCGGTGTACTCCTCGATCTTGTCGCGCATCTCCTCCGTCCACGGTTCCGCGCCGAAGAAGCCGTGGCGCAGCTTCATCTCCTTGCGGAAGTCGATGCCCTTCTTGTGGCCTTCGTCGATGATGTGCAGGAAGTAGCTCGGAGTGCACGCGATCGTGGTGACGCCGAGGTCCTTCATGAGCATGAGCTGGCGGTCGGTGTTGCCGCCGGAGATCGGGAGCACGGCGCACCCGTAGCCTTCGGCGCCGTAGTGCAGGCCGAGGCCGCCGGTGAAGAGGCCGTAGCCGTAGGCGACCTGGACGATGTCGTTCGGCGTCACGCCGCCCATGGCGAGGCAGCGCATCACGCCGTTCTTCCAGACCTCGATGTCGTTCCACGTGTTGGGGATGCAGATCGGCTTGCCGGTCGTGCCCGAGGAGCACTGGAAGCGGACGATCTCGCTCATCGGGGCGGCCTGGAGGCCGAGCGGGTACTCGTCGCGGAGGTCCGTCTTCATCGAAAACGGCAGAAGGGAGATGTCCTTCAGCGTCTTGACGTGTTCTGGCCGGACGCCCCGCTCCTCGCAGCGCCGGCGGAAGAGCGGCACCCTGTCGTAGGCGTATTTCACGATGAACTGCAGACGGTGGAGCTGCAGGGCGCGCATCTGGTCTACCGGGAGGTAGTCGAGCGCCGAAACGGGGTGGACCGGCGAAGCCGTATCCGTGACGTAGGTGAAACCGGACATTGCAGGCGGCTGCTTTGGGGGTTGGGGGCCGCGGAAAACGGCCCGCGACGCGGAGAATAGCAGGGTTCGCCGCGAAAGAAAAGCGGCAATGGGAAATCGTGGACTTTCCGGGCCGTTTCCGTTATCTTCCGGGGCGTCATGAAAAGAACAACGGATTACGGCTGGGAGCGGTTTTCGGCGCTCCCGCTCGCCGACAAGGCCGAGTGCTTCGCCCGCCCGGACGGGATGCCGTTCCACACGATTTTCGCCCAGCAGTTCGGCCGCGGGGCCCTCGACCGCCTTTGCGACGCCGCCACACAGATCCGCGCGATCGCCAAGACGCGCGCCGGGATGGAGTTCCTCCAGGGGCAGCTCTTCCACAAGCGGGCGATGATCTACTTCACCCAGCCGTCGAGCCGCACTTTCCTTTCGTTCCTGTCGGCCTGCCAGATTCTCGGGCTGCGCACCGGAGAGGTGCGCGACGCGTCGGTTTCTTCGGAGTTCAAGGGCGAGAGCCGCGAGGATTCGATCCGGACGTTCAGCTCGTACTTCGACCTAATCGTCATGCGCACGCGCGAAAAGGGCCTCGCCGAAAAGATGGCGTGGGCGCTCTCGCGCTCCAGGCGCCCGGTGCCCATCATCAACGCCGGCTCCGGCAAGGACCAGCATCCCACCCAGGCCCTGCTCGACGTGTACACGCTCCGGCGCTCGTTCGAGCGCCGCGGCGGGCTGCGCGGCCTGACCGTGGTCTACGTGGGCGACCTCGCGCGCGGGCGCACCGTGCGTTCGCTTTCGCAGCTGCTCGCGAACTACGAGGGCATCCGCCACGTGTTCGTCGCGCCAGCGCAGCTCGCGATCGGGGAGGACGTGCTCGCGTCCCTGCGCGCGGCGGGGCAGGAGTGCGTGGTTTCGGACGACATGGCGAAGTGGCTCCCGGAGGCGGACGCCGTCTACATGACCCGCATCCAGGACGAGTGGGACGAATCCCGCGGCGAAAGCGCGCGGATCGACACTTCGCGCTTCAAGATCGGCCTCGACCAGATGCGCCTCATGAAGCCCGGCGCCATCCTCATGCACCCGCTGCCGCGCCGCGACGAAATCGCCCCCGAGGTGGATTCCGACCCGCGCGCGATGTACTGGCGCCAGGTCCGCAACGGGATGTGGATGCGCGCCGCGCTCATCGCTTCGACGTTCGACCGCCTTTCGCGCATCGACAAGTACTACCGCGACAACCTGTAGGAGCCCGCCATGCTCGAAACAGTCCTCAAGGCGTTTTCCAATTCCGACGGCGTCGGCAAGACCATAGTGCTCGCGCTCGTGGCGATGTCCGTCTTCACGCTCTCCAAGATGCTGTGGAAGTGCGGCGTGCTCAAGGAGTCCAAGCGCCACGACGCCTCGTTCAAGCGCCGCGACGCCAAGACTTCCCACCCCGCCCAGCTCTACCTGCGCGCGACCAACGGTTTCGTCCGCAACATTCCCGTGGCCGAGATATACCAGGCCGCGGTGAAGGAGCTCCTGCACCACCTGCACGGCCGCGGCATCGCGGACGGCGATTTGCTCGCCTGGCCCGCCGACCGCACGGGCCCGGCCCTGCCCGAGAGCGAGATGGCGTCGGTCCGCGCCGCCGCGGAGGGCGCGCTCGCCAAGCAGCAGCTCGAACTGGAGCGGGGGATGACGACGCTCGCCACGTGCGTGAACTGCGCGCCGTCCCTCGGACTTTTCGGCACGGTCTGGGGCATCATGTGCGCGTTCATGGCCATGGTCGGCGGCGGCGGTTCGATAAACCTCTCGACCGTCGCGCCCGGCATCGCGAGCGCGCTGCTCACCACGGTCGCCGGGCTTTGCGTGTCGATCCCGTGCTCGATCGGGTACAATTTCCTCAGCGACCTGGCGAAGAGCAGGACTGTCGAAATCGAGGCGTTCACGGACGAACTCCTGGCCCGCATCCTCCGCTACCACGGCGGCAGCAGTTCGCAGGGCGCGGCTTTCGCCGCGCAGGCGCCCGCTCCGGCACCCGTCGTGATCCAGACCCATTATCCCGCTCCGGCCCCCGACCCTGCTGTGGTGATCGGCGGCGCGTACCCCGCGCCCGCCGCGCCGGCGTACGCGACCGTGCCGCCGCCCCCGCCGGCCCGCATCTAGCCGCGACATTGGAGGATTGCCCGAATGTCACGCAGACACCCGCCGTCTTTCGCGCCGAAGATCGACATGAACCTCACGTCCATGTCCGACCTGACGTTCCTGTTGCTGATCACGTTCATCATCACGTTCCCGATGATCGAGCAGGGCATACCCATAAAACTGCCGAAGGGGAAGACCGCGCAGCTCGATCCGCAGGCGGAAACGAGCGTCGTGACGGTCGACCGCGAGGGGCGCGTGTTTCTCGGCGAGGACCCGGTTTCGGCGGAAGCGCTCGGGCCCGCGCTCTCGGCGCGGCTCGCGGCCAATCCAGAGCTGCGCCTCGTGATCCGCGGCGACGAAGGCGCCAACTACGGCAAGGTCGTCGAGGTCGGCCGCATCGCCAAGCAGCTCGGCATCGAGCGCATGGCCTTCGCCACCTCCGGCGAAGAATAGCCAAGGCTCTAGCCTCTAGACTCTCTAGATTCTCTAGCCCCTCCAGCCCCCGCTCACGATCGCGTGATCTGGAGGCCGCGGGACAGCGAAACCGCGACGAACCGCGCGCCGGGATTCGGCGGGCGGCGCGTCAGCGTTTCCCTGATCGCCGCCGCGGAGGCGGTGTCCGGCGCCACGGCGAATATGTATCCGCCGCCGCCCGCGCCGAGCAGCTTGTACGCGGCGCCGCAGCGCTCCATCACAGACGTTATCGGCAGGAGCGATTCGGGGCACGTGCCGGAATCGAGTTCGCGGTTGAGGTCCCAGCTGCGGCGCAGCGCTTCCGCGAGACCGGCTTCGTCCGCCCGCTGTATCGCGTCGGCCGCGAAATCGGCGTTGCAGGCGATGTCCTCGATGCACGACAGGACGCGGCGGTCGTCGAGGAAGATGCCGCGGACGATGTCCGCCAGAATCGACCGCGCGACGCGCGTGACGCCCGTGTAGTAGAGCAGCGCGCGGCCGGAGCGCACCAGGTCGTCGAGCATTCCTTCGGGCAGGTAGCGCACGTCGGGCGTCTGGCGCACTCCGGGGCGCGTCACGGCGAGTTTCGCGCCCGGCAGCACGCCGCCGAGCTGGTCCTGCCACCCGCCGCCGCTGCCGAGCAGCTGCTCCAGCACCGTGGTGCGCGCGAAGAGGTCTTGCGGCGTCCACCCGAGCGCGCATATTTCGCCCAGCACGCCGAGAATCGTCGCGGCGAGGATCGAGCTCGTTCCGAGGCCCGACCCTTTCGGGATTGCGGCCAGCATCGAGATTTCGAGGCCGCCGCCCATCGTCCGCGAAAGCTGCTCGCGCAGCGTCGGCGCGGCGCCGGACGCGAAGCGCGGGTCGAAGCCGGCCAGTCGGACCGCTGCGCGCGGAATCGAGAACGGGCCGAGCTCCGAGGATCGGCACAGTTCTTCGTACGTCGAAAACGTTTCGGAGAGCCCGAGGTCGATCGAGTGTATGCGGATGCACGGTTCCGCGCAGACCGACGCGAACGCCTGGATCGGCGGCTGCCCGTTGAGGTCCACGGCGAGGTTCACGACCCGTCCGCCGTGTTCGAGGCAGTAGGGCGGAGTGTCGGACCAGCCGCCAGCAAGGTCGAGGCGAGCGGGCGCGCGGCCCCAGACGATCTGGTTTTCGAGTACGTTGCGCGCGGGCCGCACGGGGCTCAGCGCCATGTCGCCCACGAGCAAATCGCGCAGGAGCGCGAATGCGTCCGGCGCGCGCTTTTTCCCGGTGGCGGTTTCGCGGTACATCGCGTCGTGGACGAGCGCGAGCGGCGGGGCGGTGTCCGGCGGCGGCGGGGGGAGCGGGCGACCGGACGCCGCCGCGCGGGCGAGATCCTCCACCATCGCGTCCGCCGCGATTTCC
>JAFUXX010000234.1 GCA_017476965.1 Kiritimatiellia bacterium
CGCCGAGCCGCGCGAGGACGCGGCGGCGCAGGGCCGCGAAACGGGCGACGGACCCCGCCCCGCGCTCGACCCGCTCGCACGGCAGACGCTCCTCGACGGAATCCTGCGACAGCCACTCGCCGAGCGTCGGCGTGGCTTCCTCCTCCGTGGCGTTCCAGCGCATTTGCACGTACGCGTCGTAGCGCGCGAGGAGGCGCGCCTGGCTTTCGGGCGACACCACGGCGACGGCGCGCTCGGGATCGGCGCCGGCAGGTCCGCGGAAGCGCAGGCGCACGTCGGCGTCCGGGTGGAACCTGTCGCCGCGCAGCAGCTGCACGAGGAAAGTCTTGCCGCAGCCGTTGGGTCCGACCACGCCCCAGTGTTCGCCGCGCCTCCACTCGAAGCGCAGCCCGCCCTCGAACAGCACCTTGCCGCCGCCGAGGTCGAGCCCGGATTCCGGGATCTCGACGGAGGCGAGCACTGGGGCTTTCGCGGTTTTATCGGCCTTGCGTTCCATGGCGCGCGGAAGCGGCGCTAGCCGCCGCATTCGAAACGGACAGCGCGGGCGGAGCGGCACAGGCCCGTGGAGGTATCCACGTCGAAAACGGCGCCGCAGAGCGCCGCGGGGCCTTTCGCGATCTCGAACTTCTGCGGCATCCCGGTCAGGAACTTGCGCTCCACGGCGGCGATTTCGCGGCCGATGACGGACTCCGTCGGCCCCGTCATCCCGACGTCGGTCACGTACCCCGTCCCCTTGGGCAGGACGCGGCAATCCGCGGTCTGCACGTGCGTGTGGGTGCCGAACACCGCCGCGACGCGGCCGTCGAGATGCCAGCCCATCGCGATCTTTTCGCTGGTGGCCTCGGCGTGGAAGTCGAGAATCACCGGGACGTCGCGCGGAATCGGGCCGGCGAGCAGGTCGTCCACCGCGCGGAAGGGGTCGTCCGCCGGGTTCATGAACACGCGGCCGACGGCGCCGACCACCGCGAAGCGGCCGACCGTGGTCTGCACGAGCGCCCAACCGCGGCCGGGGCAGGCAGCCGGATAGTTGGCGGGGCGCGCGACGCGCTTGTCGGCCGCCACCCACGCCGGAGTTTCCTTCTGGTCCCAGGTGTGGTCGCCGAGCGTTATCGCGTCGGCGCCGGCGGCGTAGAGTTCTTCCGCGATCGCGGAAGTGCAGCCGCGGCCGCCAGCCGCGTTTTCGGCGTTGGCGACCACGGCGTGGACCTCGCCGGCGGCGCGCAGGCCGGGGACGGTTTCCCGGAAGGCGCGCCGCCCGGGTTCGCCCACGATGTCGCCCACGCAGAGGATCTTCATGACAACGCGAGGCCTTCCGTCTTGCGCTTGCCGCGCAGGATCACGTCTTCGCGGCCGGGGCCGGTGGAGAAGAACGTCACGGGCACGCCGAGGTTCTTCTCGATCCAGAGCACGTAGCCGCGCGCGGCGGCGGGGAGCGCGTCCCAGTCGCGGGCGCCGCGGATGTCGCACTTCCAGCCGGGGAGTTTCTCGATCACGGGCTTGGCTTCGTCGAGCCACGGCGTCGGCGGGAAGCGGTCGACGCGCTTGCCGTCGATCTCGTACGCGACGCAGACCGGCACCTCGTCGAGGTAGCCCAGGGCGTCCACGAGCGTGAGCGCGACTTCAGTGGCGCCCTGCATTTCGCAGCCGTAGCGCGTGGCGGGCAGGTCGAACCAGCCGACGCGGCGCGGGCGGCCCGTCGTGGCGCCGTACTCGCCCTTGTCGCCGCCGCGGCGGCGGAGCTCTTCCGCTTCGTCGCCGAAGATTTCGGAAACGAACGGCCCCGCGCCGACGGCGCTGGAGTACGCCTTCACGACGGCCACGACGTTCTTGATCTCGTAAGGCGGGATGCCGGCGCCGATGGACGCGTAGCCGGCGAGCGGCGAAGAGCTCGTGACCATCGGGTAGATGCCGTGGTCGGGGTCCTTTAGCGTGCCGAGCTGGCCTTCGAGGAGGATTTTCCTGCCGTCGCGGACGGCGTCGTGGAGGAGGCGGTTGGTGTCGGCCGCGTAGGGGCGGACGATTTCCGCGAGCTCGGCCAGCTCGGCCTTGACCGCGGCCGGGTCGAGCGGCTCGCGGCCGTAGATGCCCGCGAGGAGCGGGTTCTTGCGGTCGCAGAAAAGCTTGATGCGGTCGTCCATCTTGTCGAGATGGAAAAGCTCGCAGACCTGGAAGCCGATCTTGGAGTACTTGTCGGCGTAGAACGGCGCGATGCCGCTGCGCGTGGAGCCGAACGAGGCCTTGCCGAGCCGGACTTCCTCCAGCGAATCGAGCTCGCGGTGGACGTCGAGGAGCACCTGCGCGCGGTAGGAGACCGCGATGCGCGGGTCCACGCCGGCGGCGCGGAGACCGTCGAGCTCCTTCGCGAAAGCGCGGACGTCGAGCGCGACGCCCGGTCCGATCACGTTCAGGACGCCCGGCGAAAAGCACCCCGACGGAAGCAGGTGCAGCGCGAAGCGCCCCTTGTCGTTGATGATCGTGTGGCCGGCGTTGGCGCCGCCCTGGAAACGCACCACGACGTCCGCCCCGCCGGCAAGCAGGTCGGTCATCTTCCCTTTGCCCTCGTCGCCCCAGTTGGCGCCGACGATCGCTGTAGCCATTTCGTGAATCTCCCGTGAACCGGAACGGGCGCGAATGATACCACGACGCCCCTCCCGCCGCAATTCCGCCCGCCCCGCGCGGTTTGTCATACTTAAGGACACCGAACGGCGAAACCGAAGAACCGCATTTGTCAAATGCGAGGACACCGTAGAATCGGAGGCGATGAAAACCATGGCAGACATCACGTTCCGCGAAAGGTTGCCGGATTACCGC
>JAFUXX010000235.1 GCA_017476965.1 Kiritimatiellia bacterium
GGCGCGGAGCAGCAGGACGTCGCCGCGCCGGGCCATGCGCCCGCGCCGGGCGGAACGGTCTACGCCGTCGCGCGGATGTACAACGCCCGCACCGGGCGCGAGGACTGGTCGCTCGTCGCCTCCTACGCCGCGCCGGAGGATTCCTCCGCGCCGGAACTCGTCGCGTGGGTTTCGGAGGAAGGGTACAAGGACGCGGAGTTCTCGTTCCGCGCCGGGACGCTCGGCGCCGGGGCGACGGCCGCGGCGGTGTCCGTCGCTGTCTACCCCGCGTCCGCCGATCCCGAAACCGACGCGCCCGTCGCCACTGTCTCCGCAACGGCGACGGCCGACGGCTGGACCGGCTCGGCGCGCACCCCCTACGCGCTTTCGTACAACACGGCCTACGTCGCCGTGGCGACGATCGAAAACAACGCCTCGCCGCGCGTTTCCGGCACGCCGGTGCGGATCGCGTTCCGCACCAAGGCGCCCGCGTCGCCCTCGGCCACGATGTTCGCCTCGGAAGTGGCGTTCACGCGCGAAACGGTCGTGGTGGACGTCGCCGACATGGGCACGGACGCCGCTTCCGCGACCGTGACGCTGGAATTTTCCGCCGATCCGGATTTCGCGGACGGCGTCGAGACCCGCACCGCGGAAGTTTCCTCCGCGAGAACCGTGCAGTTCGTGTTCGACGGCCTCTCCGACGGCACGGACTACTACGTGCGCGGAAGCGTCGTCAACTCCGTCGACAAGGGCGTCACGCTCCCGGTGCGCGTCGTGTCCACGCCCGCCTACTCGCCGCCGTGGTTCGGCGTGGTTGGGCTCGCCGAAAACTGGCCGGACAAGGCCGTGGTCTCGGTGCCCGTTTCCGCGCTCGGCGCGGGCACGGAAAAGGTGCGCGTTCAGTGGTCCGTCACAGGCCCCTCCGGCGAGGGCGTCGCTTCGGGCGCGCTCGACTACGCCGCCGCCGGCGCGGAAACCTTCGCGCTCGACGGCCTCGTGCCCGGCTCGGCGTATTCCGTCGCGCTCCGCGCGGACGGCGACCACGAGCAGTCCGTCTCGACGACGTTCTCGTTCTCCACGCCGCTCTGGCTCGTCGCGCTCGGCGAACACTCAGCGGAAGTTTCCACCAACGGCACGCTCGCGGCGCTCTCGGCCAACGTCGTGCGCGCGTCGCAGGGCTCCACGGTCGTGCTGTCCGTGAACGGCTCGCCCGTGAACGAATGGAAAAACGTCGCGTCCGGCCAGACCGTTTCGTGGAACCACGCGATGGCGCTCGGCACGACCAACGTCTACTCCTTCGTCGCGGCGGACGCCTCCGGCGGCTACACCGATTCGGTTTCGGGCTCGTTCATCGCCCGCAGGTCCGTCGGCTGGTTCGCCGTCGACTGGGCTGCCGACGGCTACGGCTCCGGCGCGGATTGGAAGAACGCCGCCGCGGAGGCCGCTTCCGGCGGCGAGTGGAGCGTGCCGGACGAAGAAGGCGCGACGTTCGAGCTCGTCGGCGGCGCGCTCGACGTGCGCGGCGGCGAGGAGCGGCTGCGCTTCGCCGCC
>JAFUXX010000236.1 GCA_017476965.1 Kiritimatiellia bacterium
CTGCATGATGAGCGGGAAGAACTCTTTGTAGGTAATGGCGTTCTGGTTCCCTACGATGATGAACTTCTTTTCGAACCGCATCAGTTGCGCGACGTATTCGCGGAAAAGCGAGAACGGCGGATTCGTGACAACGATGTCGGCTTGCATCAACAATTCGATTCACTCGGCCGAGCGGAAGTCGCCGTCGCCCTGCAGCTCGTGGATGCCAATCTCCTCCGGATCGGGGACGCGGTTGCCGTTCTTGTCGCCGTCGTAGACGAGCGAAATCGCCCGTTCGCAGTCGTGCTGCGAAAAGAGGTCCGGCGTCTGGTTCTTGTAGCACGTCGTGATGAGGCGCTTCAGCCCCAGCGCCTCGAACTGGTAGGCGAAGTAGTGGAAGAAGTTGGAGACGCGCGGATCGTCGCAGTTGCAGAGAACCGTCTTGCCGCGGAAGTGCTCCTTGTAGTGGCGCAGCTCGTTCTCGATGTCCGAGAGCTGCGTGTAGAACTCGTCGAATTTTGCCTTCTTCGCGGCATTCAAACCCTTGTTCGCCATATCGTCTTCCTCGGTCCTGTCGCGATGCGGCTGCATCGCGGCGGCTTGGAAGATCGGCGGCTACAAAAAAAAGCGCGTCCTCGATCCATGCCCGCTCTGGAGGCCCTCTCACAGGCCAGCTTGCTTTGCACGGCGAGGACGCGCCCGTTGTGCGGGCGCGTCTGCTTGATGAAAGCAAGCAAGGCGTGTTTCGGCCTTGTCCAGAAGAACGACGAGGGGGAAGTGTGAGAGGTTTCCAGAGCGGCGTCGTTTAGCAGATCGCTAAGGGTTCGGTTGTGGGTGTTTTCGGTCTCTTGTTCGGTATTTCCCGGCACGGCCGGGAATGGGGCCTCGCAACGCCGAGGATTGTGCTCGGATCGGCTCCCGGACGCAAACGGGCGTCAACGGGCGTCAACGGAACCGGATGAAAAGGCCGTTTCCGGAAATCATTTTCCGGAAAAGGCGGTTTCGGGAAAGGGAACGTCGGCGTCCGTATGGATGCTTCCGGGTTCCCGGTTGAAGAAATACTCCATGCGCAATCCTCCTGGCCAGAATTCCAGTTTCCGAATCAACCCGACATGGAAAGGTTCTCCGGGAGTACCGGACCCCGTCTTGAAAACGATATACTCCTCCGGTTTCGGCAGCGCATCCACGAAAATTTCGTCCCTCGACCGGATGAGTTCGAACTCGACTTCGGAAGCCGGGAACGAATTCGGCGCCGTGGAGACGAAAGGCATGTATCCGCCGCTCCGTTCCGTGAAAGTCCGGATTCCGCCGTCCGGAACGGAAATCACGAGCCGGTTTGTCAGAATCCCTCCGCGGCAGACGGCGGCCCACCCCCCGCCGGAGCCTTCGGTGCGGAAAAAGACATGAGCCGTTTTTCCGGTTCCCGCGGGAAACACGAAATCGCCGGCGGAAAAATCGAATCCGGTCGTCTCGCAGGGCGCGAAACGCAAGGGCTTGGTCAAAAAATTCCCGTACGCGAAGTCGGAAAAGCTGGACTTCCGCAGCTCTGCCTTCACGACTCTCGGTTTCTCTGTCCATGTTCCGTTCGCCGCAGCCGTTTCGGTCAAGGCATTGGAAAAAATTTCCCGGCCTCGCGAGGAATGGAATCCCTTTTTGGAAACTTCCCAGAGACACGAAAAATTCGTTTTTCCCTTGGCAAGGAAGCATCCGCGTCCGTCCGTAAGTCCGCAAACGGGAGGTACCGGTTCAACGCCATCCGGCGCGGAAAACCAAACGGAAACGGAAACTTCCGGCAAGGGGTTTCCGCCTTCGTCCGCAACGACAAGGAGAATTTCCGCCGGAGCCCCGGTTTCTTCCATGCGCATCCACGCTGCCCGGACGTCCGATTTTATGGGACGGGAGGGAGAATCTCCGTTCCGGGAACCGAGAGCGGTCGGAGGTTCGCGGCATTCGGGGAAGGGAACCCCGGTCGCGCATTCCGCATCCGGCGAGCCGGACTTGTCGCGTGGCGACAGGACGACAAAACACGACAAAAAGACCGCTGCGGCGAAGAGAACCGCAAACAGCAAAAAAAACGCTTTTTTCCGGGTTTTCATTGCAAGATGGAACCAAATGCCGATTTTACGAAAGGAAGCGCGACGCTCTTCATGTCGCTGTGCCGCCAACCTGGCCAATTTTGGTTGCCGTTCCGCGGCCATCGCGCCGAACGTGCATGCTCATTCAGGTTTTCGCGCTCATCGGCGGAGAACAGAGCCGCGCCTCCGGGTCCGCCTGCCGGACAGCTCAAGGCGGGTATGCCGCGGGCAAGAAGAGAATCGATTTCGGAATTCGAAACGTCTGCCAGATCGAAAATCGATCCCGGCCAATGCCTGAATACCGGATCTGCTTGCAACTGGGCGGGGGTGGCGTTTGTCGCCTGTTCCGGAGTATACATTCCAACCCGCGTCATTTCGCCAGGAAAAGGAGCCAATCCAATTTGGTCGTTGTACATCGGCGGCGTTCCTTCATCCCATGTTCCGCTTTCAGAGAATCCCCATCCCATTTCCGACGTCCCGGCGAAGCCTCCGACAAGACTGCTTCCCCAACGTCCTTTGAACCGCTCCTGTTTCTGCCAGGATGAAATTCCCGCTCCGCCGGCGCCAAGCGGATGCAACGTGATTTTCCC
>JAFUXX010000237.1 GCA_017476965.1 Kiritimatiellia bacterium
GGACGCGGTCCGCGCGGCCCGCGCCCCAGTTGAATCCGGCGACGGGCTGGAAGCCCTGACCGATGCCGATCGAAACGGCGGCGACGAGGAACCCGACTCGCCCGACGATCGACATCGCCGCGATGGCGGCGTCGCCCCACGCCGCGGCCTGGTGGTTCAAAAGCACCGGAGCCACCGCGCCGCAGGCGTTGCGGAGCAGGCTCGGCGAACCGATCGCGACGATCGAGCCCGCCACGCGGCGGCGGAGCGAGACGAGCCGGATCCGGAAGACGCTGGCCGTGCGTCCGCCGCGGAACATCGAAAGCAGGATCGTGAAACCCGCGGTCTGCGCGATCGCCGTCGCGAGCCCGGTGCCGGAAACGCCGAGACCGAGCCCGAACATGAGAATCGGGTCGAGCGCGAGGTTTATCATGGAACCGGAAAGGAGGCCTACCATCGCAAGCGCCGCGCGGCCCTCGTAGCGCAGGATGTTGTTCATCACGCAGCTCGCGGTGAAGAGCGGTCCGGAGACCAGTATCCAGCGCATGTACTGCTTGGCGTAGGGGAGGATCGTGTCCGTGCTGCCGAACGCGCGCGCGAGCGGTTCGAGAAAGACGAGGCCGAGCGCGGAGACTGCCGCGCCCGTGCCGAGCGCCGAGAAGAAGCTCGTCGCGGCGAAAACGCGGGCTCCCGCCACGTCGCCGGCTCCGAGCCGCCGCGATATGTTGCTGCCCGCGCCGTGTCCGAAAAGGAACCCGAACGCCTGGAAGACCGCCATCAGCGCGAACACTATGCCCACCGCGCCGGAAGCCGACGTGCCGAGCCTGCTCACGAACCACGCGTCGCCCGCGTTGTAGAGGTTCGTCACGAGCATGCTCGCGACGGTCGGCACGGCGAGCCGCGACACGAGGCCCCCCACCGGAGCCTCCAGCATGGTCTTCCGGCGGGACTCCCCGGGCGCGTCGGCGCCCGCTGCGTTTTTCCCGAAAATGCGCGTCATCGGCGGCGCCGCCCGCGCGCGTGCGCGGCAACGGCGGTCAACGCGCGAATGTTACCCGCGGCGGGGCGCGCGGTCAACGGCGCTACCGCTCGGTGCGCATCGGGTTTTCGAGGAAGTCGCGGTACGCGAGGCGGATGCCGTCCTCCAGCTCCGTGCGCGGCTTCCAGCCGAGCGCTTCGGAGCGCGAGATGTCGAGCAGCTTGCGGGGCGTGCCGTTGGGGCGGGACGAGTCCCACTCGATCCTGCCTTCGTAGCCGACGATGCGCGCGACGAGTTCCGAAAGCGCCTTGATCGTGATTTCGCGCCCGGAACCGGCGTTGATCGGATCGTCGCCGCTGTACTTCTCCATCACCAGCAGGCAGAGCTCGGCGAGGTCGTCCACGTACAGGAATTCGCGCAGCGGCGAACCGTCGCCCCAGCACGTCACGGCCGGCGCGCCGGCCTCCTTCGCCTCGTGGAAGCGGCGGATGAGGGCGGGCAGGACGTGGCTGTGCTCCGGGTGGTAGTTGTCGTTGGGGCCGTAGAGGTTCGTCGGCATCACGGACACGTAGTCCGCGCCGTGCTGGCGGTTGAGGTACGCGCAGTACTTGAGGCCCGCGATCTTGGCCAGCGCGTAGCCTTCGTTCGTCGGCTCCAGGGCGCTCGTGAGAAGGCACGACTCCGGCATCGGCTGCGGCGCGTGCTTCGGGTAGATGCACGACGAGCCGAGGAAGAGCAGCTTGCGGCAGCCGTTCTTCCACGCGGCGTGGATCGCGTTCATTTCGAGCATCGCGTTGTCGTACAGGAAGTCCGCCGGCGCCTCGGCGTTCGCCGCGATGCCGCCGACTTTGGAAGCGGCCAGGAACACGTAGTCCGGACGCTCCTTTTCGAAAAACGCGTTCGTCGCCGCCTGGTCGCGCAGGTCCAGCTCCGCGTGGGTGCGGAAGACGAGGTTGCCGTATCCCTTCGCGCGCAGGGCGCGCACGATCGCGGAGCCCACCATGCCGCGATGCCCGGCGACGTAGATTTTTGCGTCAAGTTCCATGGTCAGGACCTGAAAATTGGATTTTCTTGATGAAGAACGCACCAAGGATAACCGATGCAATCAGGCAGGTGAATAGATTGACTTGACAAGTTTTCGCACGTTTTTGACCTTGATTTCGCCGCCCGCGCGGTGTAGACTCCCCGCCGCGATGAACGAGAATGCGGAAAACGCCACGAGGCGCCTGCTTCACACGCCGGACGCCTTTGCCAAGAAGAACTTGCTCTACCTGCAGGAAATAGGCGAACTTGCGCCCGGAGGGGCGTTCGCGAGCCGCAGGACGGGCTTTTCGTCGTTTCTGTTCGTGTTCGTGGAGCAGGGGTGCGGCGTGCTTGAAACCGCGGCCGGGCGGGCCGAGCTGCGCCCCGGGGACGTGGCGCTCGTCGATTGCCGCAGCCCGTACTCCCACGAAACGTCCGCCGCCGACCCGTGGCGGCTGCTGTGGGTGCACTTCGACGGCCCCGGCATGCCGGCGATCGCGGCGGAGATCGTCCGCCGCGCGCAGAGTCCGTGCGTCCGCGGCGTTTCCGCCGGCCGCTACCGGCGGATATGGGGCGACTTGTGGGCCGAGGCCTCTTCCGGCGGGCCGGACCGCGATTTCCGCGCGTTCGACCGTCTCGCCGCGCTGTGCGCGCAGCTCCTGGAGGACGCCGTCGCCGCTGCCGGCGGCGCGGTGCCGGACCGCCGCTCGGCGCGCCTCGAAAAGGTCCGCGAC
>JAFUXX010000238.1 GCA_017476965.1 Kiritimatiellia bacterium
GCCGCGCAATCGCACGGCGTGGCGGGAGGTGGCTTCGTTTCACCCCCGAACATCCGAAAGGAGAATCAATGAAAACACCGAACTGCCGGGTCTTGCAGGTGCAGGACCATCCTCTGTTTTCGAACATCGATGCCATTTGCGTCGCGGTCGGAATCGCTCCGAAGACCGTCCATCGCGGTTATCTGCGAGCCGCCGGCGCGGTTCTTCCTTCCAAGTCCGACATCGCGCTCTGGTGGCCATCGGAGACGAACAAGAAGTGGGAAAACAGCCTTTCCTCCGACGGAAGGACGTTCTCGTCCCGTCCGCGGACAACGCCCTTCTCTCTCGCCGAGGCCACCGCCGACGCGGAGTCCGGCCGTCTTACGGCCATCTTCTTCAAGAGCAGGTCTTCAAGGGACTATCGCTTCGTCGGCGTCTTCAAAACGAACCTCGACAAGTCCGAGGAGACGCAGCGCCATGTGTATGAACTTGTTTCCACCGAACTGGAGTTTTGAACAGGACCCATTCCGGGCTTCCGTTGCTCCCGGATCCTCTCCCCAAAATCCTCCTTCCGAATCAACCAATCGAAAGAACACCATGAAACCAAAACCCGGTTATGTCCCTCAGCCCATCATCGTCCAGTTTTTCCATCCGGGACGCGAATGTCCCGTTGGCAGGATTCCGGATGGCGAGAGCATTTCCGTTTCGTGGAATGGCGGCGGATGCGGCAAACAGCAAAAGCCGATTCAAGGCAATCGGACATCGAAGTGCAAAAACATCTGCGGCAGCCATACGAGGCGTCTGATCTTCCACGACGGGACCTTCATCGACGGCAATGGCAAACAGCAAACCGCCCGCCTCGCCTTTTGGGGCGAGTGGGAAGCACGGACAACGGCCGCGGCCATGCCATCCGCCAAGGGGGCGGGGTTATTCGCACGCTGGGTTCACGTGGTGGAATCGCCGTTCGAAGGCGCGGGAAAACAGGCGACGAACACCGACCCTTGCGTGTTCGGTTCGACGTTCAAATACTGCTGCTGCCAGCAACATCGGAAAGGCGAAAAGAATCCTGGGCTGATGCGGCGCCTTCCGCCCGGTTCGATTGTTCTTTTCGGATCCAACCTTTCGGGAAAGTTCGCGTTGGACACTGTTTTCGTCGTCGGAGAAAAAGGCGTTCCCTACGAGGCGACAGGGGATTATTCCTCGCTTTCGGTCTCCCAAGAGTATCTCGAGATCGCGTTGAACCGCCTGAGGGATCGGGAAACGAACACGTTTTATCGGGGCGTTTCGTTCCGTCGTTCCGGCGGGATGTATTCGTTTGCGCCGGCTCGGCTTTTCAAGGAGGGGGATTTCAAGTGCGGCGAGCGTTTTGTCCTTGATTTCAGAAAGGTGAATGACTGTTTGCGGTCGTCGAACGCATTCGCCGTCAAACAGGGGCAAACGCAAGGAATCCATCCCATCGAAGCCGAACAAGAGGTCGTTCGCGCAGTTTGGACCGAGATCGTTCGCCAAGTCCGCGAAGCGAAGTTCCTGCCGGCCGTGCATTTTGACTGGCCAAAATAATCGATTCTTCAACCCATTGAACTTTGGAATCAAACATGAACTTCTGCCCCAATTGCGGATCGGCATTGACAGGCATGGACAAGTTTTGCGGTAAGTGCGGTGCGTCTGTCATAGAAACGGACGCCGGAAACGACTCCGTTGAAGCAAAAAGACAAATAACAGCCGCCCCTTCGGCATCATTCGCGGAAGAACACGATTCTTCCGTTGAACAAAACGGCATGAAACCTCCGACATCTGGACCAACGGCGTTGGAAGATCAGCCGGAGGGCACCGCGAAGAATCATTCTCGATCAAAGAAAACGATCGCCGGAGCGATCATTCTATTGGTTGTCGTTGTCGGTTGTCTCGCCTTTCAGCAACTTTCTCGCGGCGCTCCATCCTATGACAAAATCTGCCGGATGAACGACGATTTGAAACAGGCCCGGCAACTCGGATTGTCGTCGCAAGAGAAATGCGCTCAAAGGCTGGGCGCCGCCATCCTAAAAACGACGGACGAGTCGCTTTTGGCAAAATTGCTTGCTAACGTTGCGTTCGAGGAGCGCTTCGCCAACGCGAT
Organism: Kiritimatiellia bacterium; assembly: GCA_017476965.1. Taxonomy (GTDB): domain Bacteria; phylum Verrucomicrobiota; class Kiritimatiellia; order RFP12; family UBA3636; genus UBA3636. Next base: position 2,096 of record JAFUXX010000238.1, read on the forward strand.
TCTGGACAAAATTCAAAGCCCGGAAGAACTAGAAAACATCGCTCGAATGCTAAAGCAGGAACTGCTTGTCAAAAACGATGTCGAGGCAGACCAAGGTTCGACCTCCCTTCTTGATGCCGTTCTTGATCGGCTCCCGGACGATGCCGCAGTCGAGCGCGTCGTCCTCGCGCGCATTGGTGCAATCAGTGGTGAATCGGGGCAGCAATCGAGCGTTCACGGAAAGGGCTCTCTTGGCAAGGGTTTCCTCGTTGCGAGCCTTTGCCGCCGGGTTGCTTCGATGAACGATGGAGAACGGGCCGAGAGACTAATGGCGAAAATTATCGCCTCGGGCGGGTTCCGCGGGCTCCCGCCCGACAAGCGCCTTGGAATCGCTCTTCGGACGAAAAATGCGGCAATCCGTCAGGCGACGGGCGTCGATCAGGAATATCTGGAACTCGGAGATCTCGTCGCAAAATGGGATCCGGATTGTCTGTCCCGTTCTGTCCGGGAAATCTTGAATCGCGGACGCGAAATCCAACACGCTCTGGGATATGTCGAAATCGTCAAAAAATTCGACCAAGATTTCCGATCGAACAACATCGACAAGTGGGTGGAATACGCGAAGAGCGCGACGCCGATTCTTGAGGCCATCAACCATCTTTCGGCGAATGCCGGAGCGAATTCGCCCGATTCGGACCGGCGGAAACGCCTTGTCGAAAAGCGGGACAAAGCGCAAAAGACGCTTGACGAATTGAAAAAGATGATAGATGAAGTCAGAACGGCGATTGACAAAAACGATTTTGCAACCGTTATGGCTGCTTGCGAATACACGGGGGTCCGCTTCTACGCATCCGATCCCGATGGAACGGGATATCGCCTTGGAAATGCAATCCGAGAACGGTATCAGCAAGCGCAAAACGAAATACAAACGACTGAAAGGGAAATTTCCGCGCTGGACCGCGCTGCATCCTCGCAACGGGTGAAAACGAATGACGAGATCGTCAGACTCAAATCCAAACTTGAACAGATTCGGCAGCGCTACGAGACATCCGAGTCCCGCAAGGCTCGCGAAGAGCGGGAAGCTGAACGAGCATCCAAGATACTTCCGGAACTGATTGCCAATATGGTGCCGATTCCCGGTAAGAACTTTAAGATGGGGAAAACCGAGGTCACGCAAGCTCAGTGGGAGGCGGTGATGGGTGAGAATCCGTCGCGCTTCAAGGGTGCGGACAATCCAGTGGAGTTCGTTTCATGGGACGATTGCCAAGCGTTTCTGAAGAAGCTCAACGCGCTTCCCGCCGTGAAGGAATCGGGGTTGACGTTCCGGCTGCCGACAGATGAGGAATGGGAATACGCCTGCCGCGCCGGGGCGACGGGCGACTATTGCCGGCTTGCCGACGGGACGGAAATCACGGCCGACACGCTCGGCCAGGTCGCGTGGTTCAAGGACAATTCGGACGAAACGACGCATCCCGTTGGGCAGAAGGAGCCGAACGCTTTCGGGCTCTACGACATGCACGGCAACGTGTGGGAATGGACCGAATCTGCGGATGGCGAGTTCCGCGTCGACCGCGGCGGCAGCTGGTTCCTCCCGGCCGGGTACTGCGAGTCCTCCTTCCGGTGCTGGGACTCGCCCGGCGGCCGGGGCGACGGCCTCGGCTTCCGCCTCTGCGCCTCCGGCAAGGCCGACTGAAGTACCGGCAAGCAAGCCGGTAGCGAGCCCGCCCGGCAAGCCGCGCGGAGCGCGGCGGGCGAAGGCGGGCGAGCGGCGCAAGATCAAGCGCGCGAAGCGCGCCGAATTTTTGACGGAAATCGAGACATGAGCCAGTTCAAGACGTTTTTGCTTCCGTTGGAGCCGGACTCGTCTGCGGAGGAAGAACTGAACATCTTCCTCCGCGGCCATCGCGTGGTGGACGTGCAGCGGTTCTGCGTGCCGGCCCGCGGGTGGTGCTTCTGCGTGGAATGGCTGGACGGCGCGACCGGCGGAGGCCGCGCACCGGGCTTCGCCGGAAGGATCGACTACATGAAGGAGCTGGAACCGGCTGTGTTCGCGGTGTTCTCGAAGCTGCGGACGCGGCGCAAGGAGCTAGCTCGCGAGGCGGGCGTCCCGCCCTTCGGCGTGGCGACGGACGCGCAGCTCGCCGAGATGGCGAAGATGCAGGAGCCGACGCTTGCGAAGATTGGAGGAATCGAGGGCTTCGGCGATGCGCGCGTAAAAGCCTACGGCGCGAAGTTGCTGGAGGTGCTTGAGGCGGGCTCGGCCGCGCCGCAGACGGACGATGAAACGCGCGGGCAATCTCTTTGAAGCGGTTGTGGATCGCGACAACCTGCTCCTCGCGTTTTCGAAGGCGAGCCGCGGGAAGGCGGACCGGCCGGATCGGGGAGCGTTTGCGGCAAACTTGCTGGACGAGATCGAGGCATTGCGAGCGGGGCTGCTCGACGGAACGTATCCCGTCGGAAACTACGTGCAGTTCACGATCCGCGATCCGAAGGAGCGCGTCATCACGGCGGCGCCGTTTCGGGAGCGCGTGTTGCAGCACGCGCTGATGAACGTATGCGAGCCTCTTTTCGACAAGTGGATGATCTTCGACACCTATGCGAGCCGTCGGGGCAAGGGCCAGCTCGCGGCGGTGAGGAGAGCGCGCGAGTTCGCCGGACGGCACGCCTGGTTCCTCAAGTGCGACTTCCGGAAATACTTTGACTCGATTCCGCACGAAGGGTTGCGCCGAATGTTCAGAAGAAAGCTCAAGGATGCGCGGCTTGCCGGTTGGTTCGATCGGATCCTCGACACCTACGAAACGGCGCCGGGACGGGGTTTGCCGATCGGGAATCTTGCAAGCCAGCATTTCGCCAACCTGTATCTGGACGGTCTCGACCGAAAGTGGCGGCCCTACGTGCGCTATATGGACGATTTCGTCGTCTGGGCGGACGACCGGGAAACGCTGAGGAGGATTCGCGACGAGGCGAAGCGATACGCGGCGGACGAGTTGGACCTCGCGATCAAAGAGGAGCCGATCATCAACCGGACGGCGCACGGGATGGACTTCCTCGGGATGCGAGTCTTCCCAGGTTCGGTCCGTCTTTCGCGGGCGAGCCGACGGCGCTTCCTGCAAAAGACGCGGACGCTGGAATGGATCCCGCAGTCAACTTTCCAGCGCAACGGTGCGTCGGTTGCGTAGCATGAGCGCATCTTGAGCGAAGCCCCCCTCCCGAGGGGGTTGAACAAAGTCAGGCGTCGGCGTTAGTCTTTCTTGCGGATAGCAACCACAAGGAGAC
>JAFUXX010000239.1 GCA_017476965.1 Kiritimatiellia bacterium
CGGCCGCATCGGCGGCGCGGAGCCGCTCGGCCTCCCGCTCCCGGTGTGGGTGCTGCTCGCGCTGGTGGTGGTGCTGGACGCGGCGCTCGCGCGCACTCCGCTCGGGCTCCACACGCTCGCGGTGGGCGCCGGGGAGCGCGTGGCGCGCTTTTCGGGGATACGCCCCGGGCGCGTGCGGTTCTTCGGATACGCCCTCACGGGCGTGCTTTGCGCGCTTGCGGCGCTGTTGTTCGTCGGGCGGCTCGAATCGATTTCGTCCTCGAACGCCGGCATGCTGTACGAGCTGGACGCCATCGCGGCCGTCGTGATCGGCGGCGCGTCGATGTCCGGCGGCAGCGGGACGCTGCGGGGAACGCTCGCGGGCGTGTTCGTGCTGGGCGTGGTTTCCAACATCCTCGACCTGCAGGGCGTGGACGTTTCGCTGCAGGGATGCGTCAAGGGCGCGGTGATACTGGCCTCCGTCCTCGTGCAGCGCCGCCGCGGCTGAACGGGTTGCGCGCCGGAAGCGGTTTCTGCTATCCTTGGCGCACACATGAAACGTCCAGTCGACAAGGTTTTCAAGATCGATCCGGCGATCGCCCCGCGCGGTTTGCGCAACCCGCTGACGCGCCATCTGGTCGAATCCGCCGTCGGGTTCCCGAAACTCGACAGGATCATCACGGACGCCCGCTCGCTCCAGGCGAGCGGGGAAGAGCCGGTTTTCAACGCCGCGATCCTCAAGGGGATGGGCATCAAGGTGGAGCTGGAGCAGTCCGACCTCGACAACATCCCGAAGACGGGGCCGGTGGTGCTCGTCTCGAACCACCCGTTCGGCGGCATCGAAGGCGTGGTGCTGCTCGAAATACTCCGCCGCGCGCGTCCCGACTTCAAGGTGATGGCGAACTACTTCCTCTCGATCATCCCCGAGATGAGGGAGGACTTCATCTTCGTCAACCCGTTCGGGTCCGCCGCCGCCGCGAAGCAGAACATCAAGCCGCTGCTCGAATGCGTCAAGTGGCTGCGCGACGGGCACATCCTCGGCGTGTTCCCGGCGGGCGAGGTGTCGTCCGTCGACCTCAAGCGCCGCATCGTGCGCGACCCGCCGTGGAGCGAGACCATCGCCGCCATCGCGCGCAAGACCGGCGCCACCGTGGTGCCGATGCACTTCTGCGGCCGCAACGCCGCGTACTTCCAGCTCGCGGGGCTCGTGCATCCGCGCCTGCGCACCGTGCTGCTGCCGCGCATGACGGCCCGCCAGCGCCGCCGCACGATCACGGCGTACATCGGCAAGCCGATCCTCCCGGCGGAGGTCGCGCGGACCAAGTCCGACGCGGAGCTCACGTCGCTCATGCGCCTGCGCTCCTACGCGCTCGAAGGCCGCGCGCCGGCGCGCAAGAAGTTCTTCTCGCTCCCGCGCCGCCGCAAGGCGCTCCCCGCGGCTTCGGTTCCCGTCGTGCCCGAGACGCCGGCGGCCGAAATCGAAAAGGCGATCGCCGGCCTCCCGAAGGATTCGTACCTGCTCTCGGGCTCGGGGCTGGACGTCTACGCCGCCGCGTTCGCGCCGGACAACCCCATCATGCGCGAAATCGGGCGGCTCCGCGAAATCACGTTCCGGGCTGTCGGCGAAGGCACCGGGCGCGAGACGGACGTGGACGTCTTCGACCCGCACTACCGCCACCTGTTCCTGTGGGACCCCAAGGCCAAGCTCCTCGTCGGCGCGTACCGCCTCGGCCTCTCCGGCGAAATCCTGCCGAAATTCGGCGTGGAAGGCTTCTACACGCACACGCTCTTCCGCTACTCGCGCAAGCTGCTCGACAAGTGCTCGCCGTGCATCGAAATGGGCAGGTCGTTCGTGCGGCCGGAGTACCAGCGCGCGTTCGCGCCGCTGATGATGCTGTGGAAGGGCATCGGGGCGTTCATCGCGCGCGATCCGGAGTACCACAGCCTCTTCGGGCCGGTCTCGATAAGCGCCGCCTACCGCGACGAATCGCGCAACATGCTCCTGCGTTCGCTCCGGCTCTCCAACTTCGCCGGCGAGCTCGCGCGCTTCGTGAAGCCGATCCGCCCGCCGCGCCGCGGCCGCCGCGCCGAATGGAAAGGCAAGGACTACGAGGAGCTCGTCGCCAACACCGACCTCGTGAGCTCGATCGTGTCGGACCTCGAATCGGACCGCAAGGGCATCCCCGTCCTCATCAAGCAGTACCTCAAGCTCGGCGGCAAGATACTGGCGTTCAACGTCGATCCGGACTTTTCGGACTGCGTGGACGGCCTGATCCTCGTCGACCTGCGGCGCACCGATCCCAAGGTCCGGGCGCACTACATGGGCGCCGAGGCGGACGCCGCGTTCGCCGCCCGCCACGGCTCCGCCGCCGCCGCGAAGGGGGGTTGAGGCCTTGCGCACGCTCCACCGCTACGTCCTCGGCGCGTTCGTCACCACTTTCGCGATCGCGCTGGTCGTCCTCACGTTCGTGATGACGGTGGGGCTCGTGTTCGGTTCGCTCAAGTACATCGCCCGCGGGATGTCCGCGGCGCTGGTCCTGCGCTTCCTGTGGCAGAACCTGCCCGGTACGCTGTCGTACACGGTCCCCGTGGCTGCGCTCGTGTCCTCGCTGCTCGTCTTTTCGCGGCTGTCGTCGGACAGCGAAATCGCCGCGATGCGGGCCTGCGGGGTGCCGCTCGGCGCCGTGATGCGCACGCCGGTCCTGCTCTCCGCCGCGCTTTCGTTCCTGTGCCTGTACGTGAACGACAGCGTCGCGCCCGACGCCACGTACACGCGTGCGCTCCGGCGCAAGACGTTCAAGCTCACCGACGCCACGGCGCTCGTCGAGCCGGGAACCTGGACCGAAATCGGAGAGTACGACATGTTCGTCGCCCGCCGCGACGGCCCGCGCCTGCGCGACCTGCGCGTGAACCAGCCCCTGCCGAACGGGAAGATCCGCGAAATCCGCGCCGCGTCGGCGCTCGTTTCCGAGACCGAGGACGGCGAAACGGTCCTCGACATGTCGGACGTGACGATCGATCCCATCGACCCGGAGCGCCCCGGCATGCTGCGCGCGGCGACGTGGCAGCTGCCGGTGGCTGTGCTTTCCGGGGCGGACGGACGCGACGCCGCGAAGAAGCGCGAGGACCGCGACCCGCCGCGCCGCCGCACCAAGGACATGCCCACGTGGGAACTCGCGCGCGAAATCGCGTTCGCGGCGCGCGTGCCTCCGGAGTCCGACGCCGGCAGGCGCGAAATATCGCGCGCGAAGACGGAGATAGCCAACCGTTTCGCGCTCGCCGCGGCCTGCTTCTGCTTCGTTCTCGCGGGCATCCCGCTCGGGTTGCAGAGCCACCGCAAGCAGTCGTCCGCCGGGCTCGGCATCGCGATGGCCGTCGCGGGGGCCTTCTACTTCTTCTGCATCACGGCCGAATCGCTCTCCAAGAACCCGTCTTTCCCGGCGTACTGGCTGCCGCTCGTTCCCGTGGCGGCGTGTCTCGTGCTTTCCGTCTGCCTCACGAGGAGGAACGACTGATGCGGACGTTTCCCGGAATTCCCCTCCCCCGCCGCGTCCGCGTCGCGGCCCGCGTCCTGTGGGGCGCGGTGCTGGCCTTCACGGTCTTCTTTTCCCTCTACCCGCGCGAGGCGGTGGACGAAACCTTTTCCCCGGGCTTCCAGTCGTACGACTGGCTTTTCCACGGCGGGTGCTACGCGGCGCTTTCGTTCCTCCACCTCGCCGCGTTCCCGCGCCGCGCCGGCAAAAGCCGGTTCCACGCCCGAGTGCGCTCGTTCGCCCTGTGTTCGCTGCTCGGCGCCGTGCTCGAAGTGGCGCAGTCCATGCCCGCGGTGAACCGTTCTTCGTCCGTTTCCGATGCCGTTTGCAACGCCGTCGGCGCCGCTCTCGGCGCTTTTCTGGCACCCCCGTTCGCGATACTGCCATGAAGTTCCAGACACTGGTTTCGCTTCCCCCCGCCGCGGCCGCGCTTGGAGCGGCGGACCTGCCTTCCGTCGCGTACGCGGACTGCGATCCTCCGGGCCGCCAGCTCGGCAGCGGCGGCGGCACGGCCTACCTGCTCGCCCGCGCCTGGAAGGCGCTCGCCCCGGGCGACCC
>JAFUXX010000240.1 GCA_017476965.1 Kiritimatiellia bacterium
GCACCGCCCCGCGCGCGCCGTCGTTCGTCGCGCCCGGCAGCCGCGACCGCAGGCCCGGCGACTGGCTCGTCGGCTCGGCCGGAGAGGCCGGGCTTGACGCGGCGGCGAACACTGCGGCCGGACAGAAGTCCGGGCGGACGCCGTCTTTCAAGTTCCGTCCGGAGGACGACAGGACCGTGCTCCTTTCGTTCCCGGACGCCGGCGGCGATCCTCGGAACAAACCGGTCTTCTGGGAAATGGACCTCATGGTCAAGACCGCGCCGCCGTCGATTTGGGCCGAGACCGACATCCCGGATCCGGTCCGCGTCGAAGCGCGCGCGGCGGCGCGGCCCCTGCACCCGGAGAACAGGGTGCGGGCCCGCCGCGTCTGGCGGCTCCCGATGGTCGTGCATTTCCCCGATTTCGGGCATCTCGAAATCTCGGCCGCGGAAGGCGAGGCGGATTGCGTGGAAACGCTCGTCAAGAGCGACGACTTCTCCGGGCTCAATCTCGGATTCCTCAACATGGGCGGCCACATCCAGCACGTCGGCCTGCACTACGGCGCGTCGAAGCTCGGGTTCCGCGCGACGGGCCGCTCCCGGCGCGTCGCGCTGCGCTTCCGCGTGCTGCCCGAAATCGCGCCGAAGCCGGTCTCGGGCCCGGACTTCACCGCCGCGCCCGAGTGGAACGGCTTCCGCCGCGCGTACATGAACGGGTTCACGATCCACCGCCCGACGATGACGATGGGCGACCACCCGAACCTCGGCGGATACGCGCACCTTGCCGTGCACAACAAGGCCGACCTGCTCGACCTGTCGTCCGACTCCCCGGACCCGGTGCTGGCCCGCATCCGCGACGTGTTCGTGCACCAGACGGACTCCGCCATGCGCGCGCAGGACTCCGACGGCGAAATCAACTGGGAATACCCGCACACGACAAAGCAGCCCGGCCAGCGCTGCGGCAGGTGGCTCGACACCACGCCCTCCAACGTCATCGCGGCCTGCACCTGCATCCGCTGGAAACCCGAGTTCGCGCCCAAGTGGCTGCCCGCCCTCCTGCGCGCCGCGGACTGGATGGTTTCGCTCGACGAAGACGGCGACGCCATTCTCGAAAACCCGTTTTCCGGCCGCTCGTTCTTCGAAAAGTACGACCGCCCCGGCTACCGTCCGGTGAACTGGTGGGACAACATCGCCTACGGCCACAAGGACGCCTGGACCAACCTGCTCATGCACCGCGCCGTGCGTCTCGTGGCCGACCTCGCCGGAAAAAGCGGCGACTCCGCCGCCGCGGCGCGGCTGCGCGGCTGGTCCTCGCGTTTCGCCGAAGCGTTCCGACCAGCGCTGCTCAATCCCGAAACCGGCGTCGTCGCCGGCTGGCGCGACCGCGACGGCAGGCTCCACGACTGGCTCTTCACGTGCCCGACCGCGATGGCGATCGAGGAAGGCGTGATCCCGCCGGACGAGGGGCGGCCGATGCTGCGCACGCTCCTCGACGCCATGGCCGCCGCCGGTTTCGGCGACAACCGCTACGGAATCCCCGGCAACTGCCGCCCGATCCCGCTCGGCACGGACACTTTCGACTGGGCGTTCATGGGCGCGTGGCCGCGCTACGAAAACGGCGGCTGCTGCGGCATGACCGCGTGGCACTTCCTCAACGCCATGTACCGCTGCGGCATGCGCGAAGAGGCGGACGCGATCTACTTCCGCATGCTCGACTCGTTCGAAAACCTGCCCACGCACTCCGGGCTCTTCCCGGGCTACATGGAAAGCCTCGACTGGCGCACGAAGGACGGCCAGCCGTGCGGCTACAACTACCTCGCAGACAACTACGTCTTCGTCGCTTCCGGCTACCTCGCCCGCTCCGGCCGCGACCACACGATCTTCGCCCCGCCCGCGCCGGCGGCGGCGGCGCAACAGC
>JAFUXX010000241.1 GCA_017476965.1 Kiritimatiellia bacterium
GCGATCTTGGCGGCGTCGATCACGTAGAACTTGATCTTCTTGTCGATGATCTGCTGTTCGATTTCGTCCGGCAGGTGCTGCGAGACCTCTTCGGCGGAGTAGGGAGAAGCGAGCAGGAACGTCGCGCCCGTCTCGGCCTTCGAGAGCATGTCGTACTTCTCGACGAAGGAGAAGTTGTGGCACGCGACGAAGTCCGCGTTGGTGCAGAGGTACGGGCTGCGGATGGGCGTCGCGCCGAAGCGCAGGTGGGAGGTGGTGAGGCCGCCCGCCTTCTTGGAGTCGTACTCGAAGTAGCCCTGCGCGTAGTTGTCCGTGTAGGTGCCGATGATCTTGATCGAGTTCTTGTTGGCGCCGACCGTGCCGTCGGAGCCGAGGCCGTAGAACATGCACTCCTTGCGGTCGTCGTGGGCGAGGACGAAGGAGGGGTCGTAGTCGATCGAAGCGCCGGTGACGTCGTCCTTGATGCCGACGGCGAAGTGGTTCTTCGGGGCGGCGGAGGCGGCGTTCTCGAAGACGCCCTTCACCATCGCGGGCGTGAACTCCTTGGAGCCGAGGCCGTAGCGGCCGCCGACGACCTTGGGCCAGGTCTTGATCCAGCCCTGCTCCATCGCTTCGCCGATCGCGGTGCGGACGTCGAGGTAGAGCGGGTCGCCGAGGGAGCCGGGCTCCTTGACGCGGTCGAGGACCGTGACGACCTTGGTCGTGGCCGGGAGCGCCTTGGCGAAGGCTTCGACCGGGAACGGGAGGAAGAGGCGGATCTTGAGCACGCCGTACTTGCCGCCGGCGGCGTTGAGTTTGGCGACAGTTTCGTCGCACGTGTCGGAGCCGGAGCCCATGATGACGATCACGTTCTCGGCGTCGGGCGCGCCGACGTAATCGACGATGTTGTACTTGCGGCCGGTGAGCTCCGCGAGCTTGTCCATGTTCTTCTGGACGATGCCCGGGACGGCGGCGTAGTACTTGTTGACCGTCTCGCGGCCCTGGAAGTAGACGTCGGGGTTCTGGGCCGTGCCGCGCATCTGCGGGTGGTCTGGCGTAAGGCCGCGCTTGCGGAAGGCTTCGACGAGATCGTCGTCGATCATCGCGCGGATGGCTTCCTGCGGCATGGCGTCGATCTTCTGCACTTCATGGGAGGTGCGGAAGCCGTCGAAGAAGTGGAGGAACGGGACCTTGGCTTCGAGCGTCGAAGCGTGGGCGACGAGCGCGAGGTCCTGCGCTTCCTGCACGGAAGCGGAGGCGAGCATCGCGAAGCCCGTCTGGCGGCAGGACATGACGTCCGAGTGGTCGCCGAAGATGTTGAGGCCCTGGTACGCGAGGGCGCGGGCGGACACGTGGAAGACCGTCGGCGTGAGCTCGCCCGCGATCTTGTACATGTTGGGGATCATCAGCAGGAGGCCCTGCGACGCCGTGAACGTCGTCGTGAGGGCGCCGGTCGTGAGCGCGCCGTGGACCGCGCCGGCGGCGCCGCCCTCGGACTCCATCTCGATGATCTTGGGGACGTTGCCCCAGAGATTGGTCTTGCCCTTGGCGGCGAGTTCGTCGCACGTCTCCGCCATCGGGGAGGAGGGGGTGATCGGGTAGATCGCGCAGACTTCGCTGCACTGGAAGGCGACCTGCGCGCACGCAGTGTTGCCGTCCACCATGATTTTCTTGGATTTGTTGGCCATGGTTCGGTGGGTGTTGTTGGACCTCCCGGAGGGGGACGTCGTTGAAACGGGACGGATGATACCAAAAAGCCTTTCAAAAGTGAACCCTGCGCCGCGGCGGAAGGCACGCGGTCAGGAGGACGGCGGCGCACGGCCAGCCGAACCCGGCGTCCCCCAGACGCGACCAGCGGGTGGGGGCGGCGCGCGGGGGCAGGGGAACGGTTTCGACGAGCAGGCCGGCCTCGGCCTGGCGGGCGGATTCGCCGGCGGGGGAAACGACGCGGGAGACGCCGCGGTTGGAGCACCGCACGAGCGGGATGCCGTTTTCGATCGCCCGGAA
>JAFUXX010000242.1 GCA_017476965.1 Kiritimatiellia bacterium
CCGAGCCGGGACGGCGTGCCGCCGCCCGCGTACAGCGTGTCGGGGCGGGCGTCCGCCGCGGCGCGGGCCTCGATTTCGCGCCGCAGGAGCGCGGGGTAGGCGCGGAGCCCGGAAGCGGCCGGACGCGGCATCGAACTGAAAGCGCAGTAGCGGCACTTCGACGCGCAAAACGGCACGTGGACGTAGACGTTGCGGATTTTCCCCGTCACTTTTCCCGCCGCGTCCGCCTTGCGGCGGCGCCTCCCGCGCTAGTACATGTTGGTGAAGCGGTCGACCGCCTTGGCGAGGTCGTCGAGCGTGCGCCCGGCGTCGCCGTGTTCCACGCCGGCGAGGACGCAGTGCCGTATGTGGCGGCGCAGTATCGCCGCCCCGCAGTGGGCGAGCGCGGCCTTGGCCGCGTGGACGAGCGAAAGGACGTCCTCGCACGGCGCGCCCTCCTCCACCATCCTGTCGAGGGCCTGCACCTGCCCGACAATTTTCCTGATCCTCCGGTGCAGTTTTTGAACGTCCGTGCTTTTTTCCATCGTCGGATCTCCCGGTTCGGCAACGCCGCGATTGTACCGCAAACGGATTTTTTGCGCCAACGTGTTGACCGATGCCGCGATTTGGGGTACCATCTCCCCGTTCACGAGGTTGAAACCATGCAAAAACAGATTCTTGCCGCATTTGCGGCCGTCGCGTTTTCCTCATTCGCCGCGGACCCGGCCCTGCGCACCGGAGACCTGGCCGTGGCAGGTTTCGAGAACCAGTCCGCCGGCGCCGCCGCGTCTTCGATAACCGGCTGGACGGATACGGACGGCGGGTCCGCCGTCGCCGCATACGCGGAAGGCGAAGCGCCCTCCGGCATCGACTTCCCGCGCCCGTTCGCGGACGCCGGGGACAACTACCTGAGCGTCGATTCCGGCGATTCGGAGGTCAAGCTTTCCGTCGCCGGAAACACCGCAAAGACGTACATCGACACCCTCGTGCAGTTCCCGACGACGGAAGAGGAGCCGGACGTCGATTCGATCGCCGACGCCAAGATCCTCTTCTGGCTCAAGTCCGACGGCACGCTCTGCGCCAAGGGCGGGTACCTCAAGCGGACCAATTACGTATACGAGAAGACCATGACTCCCACGACGTATGAATTGGGCAAGGTCTGCGAAAAAGGCAAGTGGTACCGTTTGACCGTCACCTACTATCCGACCATCGGAAACGAACAGGCGGAAAAAGACGGAGAGTACTTCCCCGGTTTCACCGTCAAGGTGGACGGAGAACCCGTCGCGACCGCCACGGCCGTTGGCGACTACCTCGAACCAACGCTTCACGAAGAGGGCTATGAGTACACGGACGACGCCGAATGGGCGCTCATTTCGTCCGGCCAGTTCATCCCGTCCATGGAAACGCGCAACGCCGGCGGCGCCGTGACGCAGGTCGCGTTTTCCGGCACCGGCGCGGTGGACGACCTCGTCGTCACCGAAATCGATCCCGATCTCGTCGTCACGGACATGACGCCGTACGGCTTCCCGTTCACGGAAACGGCCGGTCAGGACGGCTCCCCCGAAAATCCTTACGAAATCCCGCACGTCGCCGCCCTCAAGGCGCTCCAGAGCGCGGTCGCGGCCGGCGTCGGCAACGCCTACAGCTACGTCCAGACGGCAAACATCGACATGGCGTCCGCCGGACCGTTCTCCGGCATCGGCACGTACGCTGTCAATCCTGACGGCGGCGTCGCCTTCACCGGCGTCTACGACGGCCGGGGATTCAAGATTTCGAACATCACGATGACGGCCCGCAATTACGGCGGCGTGTTCAATCAGGTGAACGGCGGCACGATCAAAAACCTCACGGTCGAAAACGTCAACGCGCCGGCCGGCGCCTCCGGCGAATACGGCTACGCGATCGTCGGCCATGCCGCAAGGGGCGCCACGCTCGAAGGCCTCGTGGCCGCGGGCTCGTTCGGAACGGAAAGCCGGCCCGGCACCCACAACATGGCCGGCATCGTCATCCGCGCCCTCGGCGGCGCCTCCGGCGAAACGACGACGATCTCCGGCTGCACGAACAACGCGGCGATCTACGGCTCGTACACCAAGCTCGCCGGCATCTGCGCCATCACGCAAGCCCAGACAAAAGATCTCCCGGCCCCGCTCACCGCCGGGAAAGTCGCATTCGTCGACTGCGCCAACAACGGAGACCTCTACCTTTCCCGCAACGCGACTGACGTCACCGGGTTCGCCGGCATCGTCGCTTACACGGCGGACGACACGGTCCTCGAAGGCTGCTCCAACACCGGTTCGATCAACAACGTCGGCAATGGTGCCAACACCGACTGCAACGGTCAGCTTGTCGGCCAGGCCTTCAGCTACACTCTCCGCGACAACGGCGGCAACTCCGCGTCGGCCGGCGGGAAGATGGTCGGCAAGTACACGACGAACGGCACCATCACCGGGTTCACCTACGCGACGGTCGCGTCCGGCGTCGCCACGACGGTCTCCGGCGCCCCGGTCGCCGGCGGCGAATACCTCCTCGAACGCAACGCCGCTCCGGTGCTTGCGCTCGCCGAGAACGAATCGGTCTCGTTCGACGCCGCGTTCGGCTACACTCTCGACGAAGACGGCATCTCCGCGGCCGAAGGCCTCTCGATCGCCCGGACCCAGTCCGGCACGGTCGCGACGTTCACGGCCACGGCGGCTTCCGCCGAACCGTTCCCGGAGGACGACGCGGAGTTCACCGCGGCGCTGACGGACGAAGATGCAGGGTTCGGCATCGACCCGGACGACGAAGACGGTTTCGCGGTCACGTTCGTCGCCCCGTACGCCGGCACCTACACGCTGCAGTGCAAGGAGTCGCTCTCCGAAGACGACGACTGGACGGACGTCGCCGGCTCCGCCACAGCGGCCGCCGCCGGCGATTCCGTGAAGCTCGTCGGCGACGCGGACCAGGACGCCATGTTCTTCCGCGTGAAGATTTCGCGGTAGTCCCGCGACGCCTCCCCCGCCCCGCCGCGAGTCCGGCGGGGCGCGGCGAAAAAGC
>JAFUXX010000243.1 GCA_017476965.1 Kiritimatiellia bacterium
CCAGATCCGCACCTCGATCCTCCTCGCCGGCCCTCTCCTCGCGCGCCACGGCCGCGCCGAGATCCCGCCGCCGGGCGGCGACGTCATCGGCCGCCGCCGCCTCGACACGCATTTCGACGGTCTCGCCGCGCTTGGCGCCACGGTGCCGGACCGCGCCCCGTACGAGTTCCGCGCCCCGCGCGACGGCCTGCGCGGCTGCCCGTACTTCCTGCTCGACGAAGCCAGCGTCACCGCAACGGAAAACCTCGTCATGGCCGCGTCGCTCGCCAAGGGCGAAACGCAGTTCTTCAACGTCGCGTGCGAGCCGCACGTCCAGGACCTGTGCCGGATGCTCGTCGCGATGGGCGCCGACATTTCCGGGATCGGCACCAACCGCCTGACCGTGCGCGGCGTGGAGACGCTCCGCGGCGCGTCCGTATCCGTCGGCCCCGACTACATCGAAGGCGCGAGCTACCTGGCCGCCGCGGCCGCGACGGGCGGCTCGATCACGCTGCGCGGCGTCGCGGCCGAGGATTTCGGCGTGCTGCGCCGCCCGTTCGACAAGTTCGGGGTACACTGGCAGATCGAAGGCGATTGCCTGCACTTCCCCGGATGCGGCGTGGGCGGCCTGCGCGTCAAGCCCGATTTCTCCGGCGCGATCCCGAAGCTGGAGGACGGCATCTGGCCCGCCATCCCCACCGACCTGCTTTCCGCGCTCGTCGTGCTCGCCACGCAGAGCGACGGCCTCGTGCTGATCTTCGAGAAGATGTTCGAGAGCCGCCTCTACTTCGTGGACGGCCTCATCGGCATGGGCGCGCAGATCGTGCACTGCGACCCGCACCGCGTCGTCGTGCGCGGCCCTTGCGCGCTCCGCGGCGCGCGCCTGCTTTCTCCCGATATCCGCGCCGGCATGGCGATGATAGTCGCCGGCCTGTGCGCCCAAGGCGAAACCGTGATCGAAAACGCCGAGAGCGTCGACCGCGGCTACGAAGCGCTCGAAACGCGCCTCCGCGCCCTTGGCGCCGACATCCGCCGGGAAAGTTGATCTCTTTCAAACGGGATTTTCCATGTTTTCGCTTCTCCGCAGATTCGTCCTTTCTCTCCATTGGGGACCGTTGCGCCTCTTCGAGTCGCACCTGTTCCTGCTCGGTTTCGCCACGGCCGCGGCGGCGCTGGCCGTGGGCGTATTCCTGCCGCGCTTTTTCCCGGTGCTGCCGCACGACCGCGGCAAGACGCTGGTGAAGGACGGCGTGGCGTCCGCCGGCAAGCCGACCGGCGCCGGCGCCCCGGCTTTCCTTCTCACGCTTCCTGCGCTGCTGCTCGCGCTGCCGCTGGACGGGCTGGCCGCCTCAAGCCCGCTCGGCAACAGGCAGTGGTGCGTCGTCGGCTGCCTCGCGCTCTCTATGCTTTCCGGCTGGTTCGACGACAAGGCCGAAAAGGAGTGGAGCCGCGTGCGCAAGGGCACGATCGACCTGGTCGTCGCGGTTCTCGCCGCGCTGTCCATTTGCGGGATGCGCACCGCGACGCTGTGGCTGCCGTTCGCGAAAGGCGCGTTTTGCGTTTCGTGGCCGTGGTACGTCGCCATCGCGGCGCCGATCCTGTGGTTCACGATAAACGCGACGAACTGCTCCGACGGCGTGGACGGCCTCGCCGGCTCGCTCACGCTGCTTTCGCTGTGCGGCCTCTCCGCGATCCTGTACGCGGTCGTCGGCCACGAGACGGTGGCGGCGTACCTGCTCGTGCCGCACAATCCCGAAGGCGCGCGCTGGGCCGTGCTCTGCATGGCGTTCGCCGGCGCCACGGCCGGCTACCTGTGGTGGAACGCCAACCCGAGCATGGTGCTGATGGGCGACGCCGGGTCGCGCCCGCTAGGCCTGCTCGTCGGCGTGGCGGCGCTCGCCGCGGGCAACCCGTTCCTCGTGCTCGTCCTCGCGCCCGTCGCGCTCGTGAACGGCGGATCGGGGCTGTTCAAGATCGCGATGCTGCAAGGCATCGCGAAACTGGGCTTCGACAACGGCTCCGGCCCGCCCGCCCCCGACCGGCGGCCCTGCGCCCTCGCGCGCATCCTCCGCTCCGTCCGCTTCCCCCTGCACGACCAGGCGAAAACCGTGCTGCACTGGAGCAACCCGCAGGTCCTGATGCGCTTCACCCTCCTCCAGGCCGGCTTGATGCCCCTGCTGTTCCTCCTGCTCCTCAAGATCCGCTAGCCCCCGCCCGGGAAAGGGAGCGGGGACTGACCCCTTTTCTTTTTCGGGGCGTCAAAGCAACATTGAAAGCCGTGAAATCGGCTTCGCCGACATTGAAGGGTTTTCAATGTCGGCGGGGCGGGGGGGAGCGGGGAGCGATGTCCGGGGAGGCGGGGGCTATGCCCGCGTAGAGATGGCTATGCCCTCGGAGCGGGGGCGGTGTTTCTCTACTCGCCTGGGGCGGGGCGGGAGGGTTTGCGGCCGGCGGCGAGGGCAGCGGCGAGGAGGGCGATGCCGGTGCCGACGACCGCGATCCACAGCGCGAAGACCGGCCGCCATCCGGCGAAACGCTCGCGGAGCGCCGCGAAGCCGTAGATCGAGAGCGCCGCCCCGACGTAAACCCCCGAGTTGAGAATGCCGGAAATCGTGCCGACGCGCCCGCCGCCGGCGAAGCGCCCGGGAAGCTCGCAGACGAGCATGAGGTTCACGCCGTACATCGAGGCGGAGAGGACCGCGAGCAGCGGAAGCCCCGTGGCGAGGGTGCCGCCCGCGGTGGCGAAGAGCGCCCCGGCGCATACGGCGCCAAGCGCGAAGAGCGCGACCGCGGCCTTGATTTCGTCGCCCAGCGCGGCGCGTAGGCGCCGCGCGGCGGCCATGCTCGCCACGGCGAAGGCCGGGAGCAGCACCACGGAAAGCGTGGAGCCCGACGTGCTCAGGCCGTAGACGTCGCTCACGATGGTCGGCGCCCACGCCTCGATGCCATCGCGCATCACGCCCATGCAGACGATCGCCAGCACGACGGGCAGGAGCCAAATGACGGTTGAAAGGTTGAAAGGTTGAAAGGTTGAAAGGTTGAAAGGTTGAAAAGTTGAAAGGTTGGTGGCGCGAGGGGGTGAAGGTCTAAAAAAATCACTTTGCGCTCTTTGCGGACTTTGCGCGAGATTATCACAGCGCCTCCATGCCGCGGCCATTGCCAGCGCCGCCGCCGCTACCAGCCAGAATGAAAGGCGCCATCCCGCGAACTTCACGCAGCCGGAGACGAGCGCGAACACTGCCACTATCGCGATGTTGGCCGCGACATTCACCGAGAATACAGCCCCCTTGTAGCGCTCAGCCGTGAGGTTGCCGGCGAATATCTTTACGAGCGGCGGCCAGAACATGGCCTGCGCGAAGCCGTTTACCGCGTTGAGGGCGACGAGCGCGGCGACGCTGCCCGCGGCGATGGGGATCGCGGCGTTGCATGCCGCGGTGAGGAGGAGCGCGGCGAGCACGATTTTCCTGGGGTCGAGGCGGTCGGCGAGCCAGCCGGTGACGAACTGTCCGCCGCCGTAGAGCGCGACGGTCGCGGTGCCGGCGAGGCCGGCCGCGGTGCGGGCGAGACCCGTGTCGTCGCAAATCGCGAGTATCGAGGCTTCGTAGGTCTTGCGCGTGAGATAGCTCGTAAAATAGACGGCGCTGCAAAGCGCGACAAGTTTCCTTCCTGCGTCGCTGCTTGGCGTGGCGGATTGTTTCGAGAGGTGCATTTTCGTGAAAGGGAGGTGCTATTCGCAGCGCAGGAGCGCGCTCATCGGCGACGGCGGCGACCAAACGGCGCCGGGAGCGATGTCGAAGGGGGCGTCGGCGACGAACGGGGCGTCGGGGTGCTGGGCGCCGCTCTTCGAGACGTAGAAGCGGAAGGAGCACGACGAAGCATCGTGCGAGACGATGCCGAAGCGGCGGCCGTCGGGGAGGCGCCACCAGCTGTCGTGCGGGCCGCGCCAGAGATTCGGCACGGCGGGCAGCCCCTCGGGGCGGGAGGCCGCGGCGTACGGGCGCATGAAAACGCGATCGACGCTGAGCGGGGTGTCGGAGAGGTTTTCGACGGAGATTATCTCCGCGAGGACGTCGGCGCAGCCGGGCGCGAGCGAAAGGCGGGCGGTCATGGCGAAAAGAGGCGCCTCGGCGGCGGGAGCAGGGGAGGGGAGTGACGAGTGACGAGTGAC
>JAFUXX010000244.1 GCA_017476965.1 Kiritimatiellia bacterium
ACGAAACGAACTTCGACGCCGAAACGGCGTCGGGCGCGTGCCTCGTGGACTTCTGGGCGACCTGGTGCGGCCCCTGCCGCAACCAGGCGCCCATTCTCGAATCGTTCGCCGCGTCCCTCCCCGAGGGCGCGGTGAAGGTCTGCAAGGTGGACGTGGACAAATCCCCCGCCCTCGCCGCGCGCTTCGGCGTGATGTCCATCCCCACACTCGTCTTCCTCCGCGGCGGCGAGGAAAAGGCCCGCAGCGTCGGCGTCACTTCCGCCGCCGCGCTTTCGAGGATGGTCCTCGGCGCCTAGCCGCGCCGCGCACGTACCGGAAGAGGCGGAGCCCCCCGAGGCAAGCCATGCGCGTCGCAGTCGGCTACGTCCCGATCGAGTCGGACGCCGGAGTCCCGCTCCTGTCGCAGAACCGCCAGTTCCAGTGGTTCTCGCGCCCGACTTACGTCTACCCGATGGTTCCGGCGAGCGCGGCGACGCTCCTCGCCTCCAGGGGGCACGACGTGCTGTGGATCGACGGCATCGCCGAGGGCCTCTCGCAGCAAGAGTTCGAGGAACGGTTCACCGCGTTTTCGCCGGATCTCTTCCTGCTCGAAACGAAAACCCCCGTCGTCAAGGCGACGTGGCGGGCCGTCGACCGCATCAAGGAGATAGCCCCCGCCTGCCGCGTCGTGCTGTGCGGCGACCACCCGACCGCCATGCCCGAGGAGTCGCTCGCCAACTGCCGCGCGGACTTCGTCCTCGCCGGCGGCGACTACGACTTCTCCGTCGCGGAGCTGGTCGACTCCCTCGGCCGCGGCGCGCCGCCGCCCCCCGGCTTCTTCTGGCGCGGCGAAAGCGGCGCCGTCGAAACGTCCGGGCCGTTCGACAACCGCCGCCACAAACTTTCCGACCTGCCGGCCATCGACAGGGAGCTCACGAAGTGGCGGTTGTACAGCCGCGCCAACGGCAACTTCCGGAGACTGCCGGGCACCTACGTGATGGCCGCCCGCGACTGCTGGTGGGGCAAGTGCTCGTTCTGCTCGTGGACCACCCTCTACCCCGAGTGGCGCTTCCGCACGCCCGCGCAGATGCTCGACGAAATCGCGGCCCTCGTCGACACGCTCGGCGTCAAGGAGATTTTCGACGATTCTGGCTGCTTCCCGTCGGGCGCGTGGCTGCGCGAATTCTGCGAAGGCATGGTGGAGCGCGGCCTGTCCCGCCGCGTCACGCTCGGCTGCAACATGATCCCCGGCGCGCTCGACGCCGCGCAGTACGCGCTCATGGCCAAGGCCGGGTTCAAGTTCGTGCTGTTCGGCCTCGAAAGCGCCAACCACGGCACCCTCGAACGCATCAACAAGTGCCCGCTCGCTAAGAACGTGGCCGAGTCGATGCGCCTCGCGCACGAAGCGGGGCTGCGCCCGCACGTGACGTGCATGATCGGGTACCCGTGGGAAACGGAAGCCGACGCCCGCGCCACCATCGCCCTCGCGCGCTCGCTCTTCGACAAGGGCTGGATCGACACGCTTCAGGCGACGATCGTGATCCCCTACCCCGGCACGCCGCTCTTCCGGCAGTGCCGCGAAAACGGCTGGCTCCGCACCGAGGACTGGGACCTCTACGACATGCGAGGACCTGTCATGAAGTGCCCGATCCCCGACGACCGCCTCCGCGCCCTCGTCCGGGGCTTGTACGGCTCCTTCCTCACCCCGCGGTTCGTCTGGCGCCAGCTGCGCTCCATCCGCACCCCCTCCGACGCGGCTTTTCTCTGCCGCGCAGCTCTCCGCGTCGCCGGCCACCTCTTCGACTTCCGCGCCCGCTAGCCCCGGGAGCGCGGGCCCTGGGAGCGCGGGCCCTGGGAGCGCGGGCATCCTGCCCGCGATGGCGG
>JAFUXX010000245.1 GCA_017476965.1 Kiritimatiellia bacterium
ATTTGAACAAGGAATTGTTCGGTGGTGAACAAGACGATAGCGCACGGACGCGGGCGGGTCAAGAGAAAAATGGGACGCCGCGGGCAGGATGCCCGCGCTCCCAGGCTAGGCGATGGGGTTGCGGCCGGGGGAGAGGGGCAGGGTGCGGCCGGAGAATTCGAAGGTGCCGGTGACGCCGGGGGGGAGGGTTACGGAGCCGGCGGCCGCGACGGAGCCGGCGGGGCCGGGGGTGAAGGAGAGGTCTACGTCGATGAAGCCGGCGGGGTGGGGGACGCGGGCGGCGAGGCGCTGCAAGTCCCCGGGCTGGGGGGCGACGCGGACGGTCTTGAAGAAGGGCGACGCCGGCATCACGCCGGCGGTGCCGGACTGGAGCCAGTAGATCGGGTGCGAGCCCCAGGCGTGGCAATCGCTGCGCGCTTCCTTCTGGCCGTTCTTGCCGCCTTCGGGCGCTTCGAGGGGCGTGCGCAGGCCGAGGTCCACGTAGTGGCGCCAGAGGTCGAGGCGCTTGAGGAACAAGTCGCCGCGGCCGAGCAGGAAGTACGCCTGGAAGAGGTAGTGCGAGAAGTAGACCGTGGCGCGGGCGAGGTCCGGCGCTTCGAGGAGCGTCTTCGCGACGCGCTTGCGCTTGGCCGGCGGGAGAATCCCGGCGACGAGCGCGAGCGACTGGGCGTGTTCGGAGAAACTGTCGAACGCGTCGGTGTCCGCGAGCGCGCCGCGGGAGCGGTCCCAGAACACGCGCAGGACGGACTTCGCGGCGCGGGCCGCCTTGCGGCGCCAGCAAACAGCCATGTCGCGCTCGCCGAGCGCTTCCTCGACTTCCGCGGCGCCCTGGAGCGCAAGTATCCAGAAAAGCGTGGGGATCGACCCGCGCGAGGCGGCGCCTTCCGTTGAGCCCGGGGCCCACGAGCCCGTCTTCCACGGGTTCTTGACGACCCAGTCGATGAAATTCCAGCCGGGGAGGTCGCGCAGTATGCCGTCGGAATCCTCGTACAGGGACAGGCCGGAAAGGCAGTGGCGCATGGCGGGGAGCTGCGCGCGGAGCCACGCGGAATCGTCGTGCCAGTACAGGAAGTCGCGGAGCATCAGGAGCCAGCACAGCGTGTACGTGGATCCTTCCTGAGTCCCGTGGGTCGGGTAGTTGAACGGGACGTTGCCGTCGTCGCGCATCGCCTTGGCGAAGATTTCCGCGGCGCGGCGGATCATGCGGTCGTCGTGCGACAGCGCGGAGAGCACGAGCAGCTGCACGCGCGTGTCGCCGGGGTACATCTGCTGCTCGTAGAACGGGCAGTCGAAGAGCGTTTCGTGGCTGCACATCTGCATGCCGCGCAGGCAGATGCGCTGGACCGCTTCGATCGAAGGGTCGTCGCACGAAAACGCGCTTTCGCGTTCGAGCGGGTAGCGCGTCTCGACGAGCGCGAGGCGGGAGAGCGCGAGGTGAGACTCTCCGGTTTCGATTTCGACTTCGGCCCACCTGCCGGCGCGCCACCAGAGCGGGGTGAAGCGGCCGCGCGCGCCGGCGGGGCGGTACTCGTCGCCGTAGCCTTGGAGCGCCTTGCCGTCGAACTCGTCGCGCAGGTGCTTGAGACCGTCGCGAGCCTTGAGCGACTCGTGCATGCCGAAGCGGACGCGCGAACCGGCGCCGCCTTCGGTTTCGAGAACCGGGTACGCGCAGAAGTAGTCGCCGAGATCCCAGAGCGCGTGGACGTGGGTGCGGGGCGGGATTTCGAGGCGGGCGCCGCTGCGCACGAGGGAGTCGAACGCGCCGACGAGGGGCGACTCCGCTTCCGCCGCCGCGTAGAAGTGAGGCTCGTCGGGACCGAACGCGGCGGCGCCGGCCGGGGCGGAGGAAACGGCGCGGAACGCGCCGGGCGCGACGGTGCGCTCGATCTGGTCGGGAAGTTCGGAGGGGAAGAGCATCCAGCCGGGGAGGCGCAGCCCGTAGCCGGTCGAACCGGGCTCGGCTTTCACCGGGCCGCGGACGACCGCGGGGGCGGTCCACTCGCGCGGGATTTCGTCGAGCGGGCCCGTGCCCGATTCGACGAACGTGCCGCCCGTGCCCCACGCGCCGGAACCGGGCGTGGCGGGGGCGGCGGTCGTGCCTTCGACGAGCCCGACTTTCCACGGCGAACCGGGCGCGGTCGTGAGCGCGGCGGCGCAGTCGCCTTCGGCCGAAAAGAGGAACCCGCCCTTCCAGGAAAGCTGGGCCTTCGGGGCGAAGCGAGTGCCGAGAGTCCAGCAGACCGCTTCGACGACGTGGCGGCCGGGGGCGAGCGCGGCGCGGTACGTCTGGCACTGCCAGTTTTCGACCATGCCGCGGTTGGGGCCGCGGGCGACGACCTCGCCGTCGACGAGAAGCACGAAACGCTCGTCCGCCGAGACGTCGAACACGAAAGGCGCGCCGGACGAGTCGAACTCGTTGCGGAAGCGGACGACGCGCGGGCGCAGGCCCGGGATTTCGTCCACGAGCGCGGGGTGCCAAATCCACGAGGCGCGGTCCGCCGGCATCTGGACCGTGATGGACGTGTTGCCGCGCATGAGGCGGCGCGGACGGAAGATGCGCTCGATTTTCACGGTCAGTCGAGAAGCTTTTTGGCGTTGAGGAACTCCCACACGCGGTCGACGACCGTGTAGCTGCCGGTGCCCGGGGACGCTTCGCGGTGGAAGCAGTGGCCGCGCTTCGCGAGCGTGTGCAGCTCGCCCTGGATGCCCATGCGGCGGAGTTTTTCCCAGCACTTCACGGAGTTCATCGCGGCCCAGCCGTCGGCGTCGCCGTGCACGAAGAGCATCGGCGGCGTTTCGGGATCGAACGCGAATTCGGGGACGGGGAGGGCGGTGTCCGCATTGCCGCCGGTGGAGTTGGTCTTCTCCATGCCGTCGGTGAGCGCGTACGCGGGGTAGATGCAGATCGCCCACTGCACGTTGCAGCGCACCGTCGTGTCGAGATCGTCGATCGGCAGGTACGACTGGCGGCGCGCGCCGGTGGCGGCGACGAGCGCGAGGTGGGCGCCGGCGGACGACCCCATGATGCCGATCTTTTCCGGGTCGAGCCCGTGCGCGGGGGCCTGCGAACGCACGAGGCGGAGCGCGCGCTGGACGTCCTGCCACGCGGTGACGTACTTGGCGAGCGGGGCGGCGGGACGCGGGACGCGGTATTTCACGGTCGCGACGGCCATGCCCTTGGCATTGAGGTAGCGGCGGAAGGGAGCGACCTCGAAGTCGTCGGGGCTGTTCCAGTCGTAGGCGCCGCCGGACCAGATCACCTGCACGGCGCGCGTCGTCAGCTTCGCCGGGACGTGCCACTCGACGTAAGGCTCGCACTGGTTCTCCTGGCGGTCGGGCATCTTGCCCTCGGGCCAGACGGGGAACTGCTCGTGGACGGCGCGGGAGGAGTCGTCCGCAAAGCGGTCGAGGAGCGGGACTTCTGGTCCGACGGGGCCGAGGAAGCCCATCTGGCGCAGGAACTCCACGCCGCGCTCGAAGCCGTGGACGCCGTGGCCCTGATCCGGCGCGACGTGCACCTCCGCCGGGACGCCGAGCTCGCGGAACTTGCGGTAGAGGCGCGTGGAGCCGAGCGGCGAATACGGGTCGCAGCCGCCGTGGAGGAAGCAGATAGGCGCGGTCTTGGCGTCGAACTTGAAGGCGGGGTCGAGCGGGATGTCGTCGCCGTCGCCTTCGCGCGCGTTGCGCGTGCCGGGGCCGTCCATGAGCGCGTACGCGGGAGCGGACGCCACGGCGGCGTTCAGGTGGCACGGGACGGAGTCGATTTCGTCGACCGGCTCGTACGCGGGCGTGAGAGCGCTCGTCGCGAGGACGACGCACATGTGCGAGCCGGCGGACATCGACACGGTGAAAATCTTTTCCGGGTCGTAGCCGCGCGCGGCGGCTTCCGACCGGACGATGCGGATGGCGCGCTGGCCGTCCTCCCACGCGGACTGGTGGATGGGGAGGCCCTGCGGGCGCGGCGTGCGGTACACGAGGTTGACGCAGACGCATCCGAGCTCCGTCAGGCGCTCGCGCCAGTGCTGGATGTGGCCGACGTCGCAGCAGTTCTGGTACGCGCCGCCGGAAACGAGGACGGCGCAAGAGCCGTTGCGGGCCTCTGGCGGGGGCGGGTCGAACCATTCGAGGTACGGCGCTGCGTGGGCTGCGGGATCGAAACCGGGCAGGTCGGCTTCGTCCGTCATCGCCGCGATCTGGTGGGGCTGGAAATCGGGAATCTTGCCTTCCGGCCAAATCGGCCGGCGTTCCGCGCGGACTGGTGCCGCGGCGGCCAGGATCGAGCACATCGTTGCGAGCGTTGCTTTGTTTTTTGTCATTCGGGAAACG
>JAFUXX010000246.1 GCA_017476965.1 Kiritimatiellia bacterium
CAAGCCTTGAACCGGGAAACCGGTCCGCGGCGCTTGCGGGGAGCCGGGCCGCGGCCGTCGCCATGGTCCGCCGGGGCGGAGGGATTCGCGGAACCGGGACCGTCTGGAGCCGGAGTCCAGACCAGCGTCACCGCGTGTTGGCCGAACCAGAAGTACGCGCCGCCGTACTCGTTGCCGTCCGGGTCGCGCAGCGTGCATTCCCCGGGCGCGGTTTCGACGCACGAGAGGTTGCGGAAACCGCAGGCCCAGCCGGTGCCGAGAAGTTTGGACAGCGATTCCTTGAACGACCACAGCACGGTTTCGTCGCCCTGCGAATCGTCCTTTTCGAGCATCCTGTCCGCGGGCGAGACGAACTTGCGGCCGAGGCGGCCGAGCCGCCAGGTGCGGCGTTCGGCGTCCGCCCCGACGCGCACGCCCCGCGCCGGCGAGTAGGCGCACAGGACGAACGGCGCGCAGTGGGAGACGGAGCACGCCATTTCGGCGTAGCGGTACGTGACGGGATCCCACACCACGATGCGCGGCGCGCCGCGGGAATCCTTGCGGACCGTCGCGATGCGCGGGTCGCCGACGACCCCGTCGCGCACGAGCAGGTCCTTCAGCGCGACGCGCGCGGCGAACCATTCGCGGCGGCGCGACTCGCGCGACAGGGCGCGGTACTCGGCAAGCTCCTCCCGCGAAAGCCAGTCCTCGGGCGATCCGGAGAACCGCGACGCCGCGTCCTGGTGCCACAACGCCGCGCGGAACGGACCGCGGACGGGCACGTCCGTGCGGAGGGCCCCGTCGCGGGCGTCGCGATCCGCCGGAACCGGCACGCTAGAGCAGCTCCGCTATCTGGACGGCGTTGAACGCGGCGCCCTTGAGCAGCTGGTCGCCGGACACGAACATCTCGATGCCGGTGCCGTCCGGGTTCGACAGGTCGCTCCTGATGCGCCCGACGAGCACTTCGCCGTGGCCGGAAGCGTCCACCGGCATCGGGTAGACGCCGGCGGCGGGGTCGTCCCGGAGGATCACGTCCGGCGCGTCCGCGAGGACCTTGCGCACCTCTTCCGGGGTGACCTTGCGCGAAAATTCGAGGTTGAGCGACTCGGAATGCGCGCGCAGGGCGGGCACGCGGACGCTGGTGCAGGTGACGCGCATCGCGGGCTCGTGGAGGATCTTGCGCGTCTCGTTCACCATCTTCATCTCCTCCTTCGAGTAGCCGTTCGGCCCGAAGACGTCGATGTGCGGGAACACGTTGAAAGCGATGGGATCCGCGAAAGCGGACGGCGGATCGACGCGCGAAAGCACGTCGCGGTAGCGCTCCGCCAGCTCGTCCATGCCGTTCGCGGCGGCGAGCAGGGCCTTCGTCTGCGAAAGCAGCTCGTTCATCCCCTTCGCGCCGGCGCCGGAGGCGGACTGGTACGTCGAGGCCACGAGGCGCTTCAGGCCGAACGCCCTGTGCAGCGGGGCGACGGCGACGAGCATGATGATCGTCGTGCAGTTGGGGTTGGCGATCACGCCGTGGTGGTTCTTCGCGTCCTCCGGATTCACTTCCGGCACCACGAGCGGCACTCCGTCCTCCATGCGGAAGGCGCTGGAATTGTCGATCATCACGGCACCGGACCGCACCACGGCCTCGCGGTACTGCTTCGACACTCCCGCCCCGGCGCTGAAAAGCGCCACGTCGACGCCTTCGAACGACTTTTCGCCGAGTTCTTCTACCGTGACGTCTTCGCCGCGGAACTTCACCTTCTTGCCGGCGGAACGGGCCGACGCGAGGAGTTTCAGGGAGGCGACCGGGAAATTCCGGGATTCGAGGGTCTTGACCATCTCGACGCCGACGGCGCCGGTGGCTCCCGCGATCGCGACATGGAGCGGACGTTTCATTTGCCTTGCCTTGTTTGTTTGGTGGGCGGAGCGGGGTTCGAACCCACGACGTCTTGGGTGTAAACCAAGTGCTCTGACCGACTGAGCTACCCGCCCTTGCGCTGCGCGCGTGGCGGATTATGCACGGCAGCCCCCTCCCGCGCAACACCCGCCGTCGCCCGCGCGGTTTGTCATACTTAAGGACACCGAACGGCGAAACCGAAGAACCGCATTTGTCAAATGCGAGGACACCGTAGAATCGGAGGCGATGAAAACCATGGCAGACATCACGTTCCGCGAAAGGTTGCCGGATTACCGC
>JAFUXX010000024.1 GCA_017476965.1 Kiritimatiellia bacterium
CGCGCCGGGACCGGACGCCGGGCCGTTCCCGCCGTCGCCGGTCACGTTCCACCTGCCCACGACGCGGCTCCTCAACCCGCTGCCGCAGGACCGGCCGGAAGACAACCGCGCCGAAATCGAAGAGCGCAGCCGCGTGATCGAAGACACGCTCGCGGAGTTCGGGCTCAACGGCGCGGTGACGGACGTCGTGTGCGGCCCCACCATCACGCGCTACGAAGTGAAGCCCGAAAGCGGCGTGAAAGTGGACCGCATCCAGGGCGTGCACAACAACCTGCAGATGAACCTGCGCGCCAAGAGCCTGCGCATCATCGCGCCGATTCCGGGCAAGGACGTGGTCGGCCTCGAAGTGCCGAACCTGCACTCGCGCCCGGTCCCGCTGCGCGGCATCGCGGAGAGCCCGGAGTGGAACGCAGCGGTGCGCAAGATGGCCCTGCCGATGCTCCTTTCGCGCGACATCGACGGAGCGCCGGTCATCGCGGACCTGGCGAAGATGCCGCACATGATCGTCGCGGGCACGACGGGCTCCGGCAAGTCAGTCACGCTCAACGCGATCCTCGCCGGGTGGCTGCTCTCGCGCACGCCTGACCAGCTGCGGCTCGTGCTCGTCGACCCGAAGCGCGTGGAGTTCACGCCGTACGCGGACATCCCCCACCTCGTCGTGCCCGTCATAACCGAGGCGCCGAAAGTCGCGGTGTGCCTGCAGTGGGCGGTGAAGGAGATGGACCGCCGCCTCAAGCTTTTCCAGCGCGTGGGAGTGCGCAACATCGCGGCGTTCAACACCCGCGCCGCCGCGCCGCGCCAGACTTCGCTCTTCGGCGACGCCGACGCGCAGGAGAACGCTCCGGACGGCGCCCCCGCGACGCTGCCGTACATGGTGATCGTGATCGACGAAATGAGCGACCTCATGATGCTGGCCGGGGCGGACGTCGAACCGCGCGTCGTGCGCCTCGCCCAGCTCGCCCGCGCCGTGGGCATCCACCTCGTAATCGCCACGCAGCGCCCGGACGTGAAGGTGATCACCGGCAAGATCAAGGCCAACTTCCCGGCCCGCATCGCGCTCAAGGTCGCGTCGGCGATCGACTCGATAACGATCCTCGACCAGGCCGGCGCGCAGACGCTCATCGGCCGCGGCGACATGCTTTTCCTCAATCCGACGTCCACCGAAGGCGTGACCCGGTCGCAGAGCTGCTGGATCGACGACGGCGAAATCGCCGCGCTCACCAAGTGGTACCGCGACCAGGGCGAGCCGATGTACGTGCCGGAAATCAAGGACAAACTCGACCGCATCCGCGTGAAGGACTCCTCCGGCGACACGTTCAAGACGTTCG
Organism: Kiritimatiellia bacterium; assembly: GCA_017476965.1. Taxonomy (GTDB): domain Bacteria; phylum Verrucomicrobiota; class Kiritimatiellia; order RFP12; family UBA3636; genus UBA3636. Next base: position 1,329 of record JAFUXX010000024.1, read on the forward strand.
AAAGCGAGGACTCCGGCGGCGGCGCGGGCGACGGCGGCGAGGACTCCGCCGGCGGCGACGGCGAAAAGGCGTTCCTCCAGCGCTGCCTCGACACGCTCGTCTCCGCGGACCGCGCTTCCACCTCGATGCTCCAGCGCAAACTGCGGCTCGGCTACAACAAGGCGGCGCGCGTGATCGACGAGCTCGAGCAGCTGGGCTGCCTCGGCCCCGCGAACGGCTCCGCCCCGCGCGACATCCTCCGCACGACCCTGCCAACCGGGGACGAAGAAGGACAAGGCGCCGCCGATGGCGCCGACGACGCCGATTTCGGGGACGACGCGGACGAGTGATCCGCGGCAAGCGACCAGAAACACGAACATCCACCCCCTCCAGACCAATGGCAACGATAGGCGAAACGATACGCTCGGCCCGGCTCAAGCTCGGGCTCTCGCTCGACGACGTCCGCAACTCGACGCAGATCATGCTCCAGCAGCTGGACGACATCGAACACGACGATTTTTCGTCGTTCTCCGCCCCCGTCTACGCCAAGGGGTTCATCCGCCTTTTCGCCCGCGCCGTGGGGCTGGACCCCGCGCCGCTCGTCGCGCAGTTCGTCGCCGGCGGCTCGATCCCCGAGCAGCACGAAAGCTTTTCCGGCACGGGCAAGGCGCACGTGAAGGAGGAGAGCGCCGAGAGCGCGGAGCCGAAAGCCGCGGACGAAGCGCCGGAAGCGAAGGGCGAAGGCGCGGAGGAATCCGCCGAAGCGCCGAAAGAAGAAGCGGCCGAAGCGCCGCAGCCCGAAGCGCCGGCCGACGACCTCTTTTCCGCCCCGCCGGAACCCGCCGCCGCTCCGGCCGCCGCCGCGGCGGAAAAGCCGGCCGCGTCCGACGCTCCGGTGCCGTGGAGACAGGCGGAGAAACAGGTCGCCGCCACGCCGCTGCAATTCGAAAAGCGCGTCGAGCGCG
>JAFUXX010000247.1 GCA_017476965.1 Kiritimatiellia bacterium
GGCAGCGACGTGCCGGCGCTGCAGATCGGCGCGCCGGTGCTGATGGAAGGGCGGGGCGAGCGCGTGCGCCGCATCGTGCCGCCGGGCGAGCATCCGGCCCCGATGTGGCTCGTCGCCGTGTTCCCGGACTACCGCGTCTCCACCCCGGAAGCGTACGCCGCGTGGGACGCGGCCGCGGCCTCCGGCGCCGCATCGCGCCCCGCTTCCCTTGACACCCGGACCGGTTTGTGGGAGGATTGCGCCCGTTCCGTTCGCGACGGCGACGTCCGCGCATGCGCGGCATCCCTCTCAAACGATCTGCAGAACGTAGTTTCGAAGTTGCATCCCCCCACTGAGCGCTTTTGCCTGGCGCTTCGGCGGGGCGGCGCTTTGAAAAGCATCCTCACGGGAAGCGGGTCGGCGGTCTTCGGGCTTGCGCAGAGCAGGGAAGCGGCAGAGGCGGCGAAGCGGTCCCTCGGAGGGGAGATCCGGAGCAAGGTCCTCGCGACATTGCCCGATGGTGTAATGGCAGCACACGGGCCTTTGGTGCCCTGAGCCCTGGTTCGAATCCAGGTCGGGCAACCAGGCCCGGGCCTCCCCTGCGCGGCGGCGGGCGGGACGCGTTTACGGCGTCACACATGAAAATCTTCTCCGGCACAGTCAACCCGGCGCTCGCGCAATCGATCGTCGACCACCTCGGCACCTCGCTCGGCGACCGCGAAATCGTCCGCTTCCCGGACGGCGAAACGTTCGTGAAGATCGCGAGCAGCGTCCGCGGCAAGGACGTCTTCGCGATCCAGTCCGTGTGCGGCAGCCCGAACGAAGCGCTGATGGAGCTGCTGATCATGATCGACGCGCTCCGCCGCGCTTCCGCGGGGCGCATCACGGCCGTCCTTCCCATCTACGGCTACGCGCGCCAGGACCGCAAGGACCAGCCGCGCGTGCCGATCACGGCGAAACTCGTCGCGAACCTGCTCGTCGCGGCCGGGGCGAACCGCATCCTCACGATGGACCTGCACGCGGCGCAGATCGTCGGCTACTTCGACATCCCGGTGGACCACCTGCACGCGGACCCGGTGATCATGGAGTACCTGCTCTCGAAGCACTTCCCGGCGCCGGTCGTGGTGGCGCCGGACACGGGCAGCGTGAAAAAGGCGTACAGCTACTCGCAGCGGTTCGGGTGCGGGCTGGCGATCGTCGCGAAGCAGCGCAAGAGCGGCAGCGAAGTGGAAGCGCTCTCGCTCGTGGGCGACGTGGCGGGCAAGGACGTGATAATGATCGACGACCTCACGAGCACGTGCGGCACGCTCTGCGCGGCGGCGGACTTCTGCCGCAAGTTCGGCGCGGCGTCCGTGCACGCTGCCGTCACGCACAGCCAGCTCGGCGAAAAGGGTCTCGCGCGCCTGCGCTCCTCGGCGATCGACGAACTGATCGTGACGGACACGGTGCCGCAGCCGGCGTTCTCCGCGGAGGACAAGGTCGTGAAGCTTTCGGTGGCGCGCCTCTTCGGCGAGGCGATCCGCCGCATCCACAACAACGAGTCGGTGAACTCGCTCTTCATCTAGGATTTGATTCAACCAAAGAAAGGCCACAACATGGCACAAGACACCACAATCGCCGCCGAAGCGCGCACGGTGCACGGCTCTTCCGCCGCCCGCCGCCTGCGCCGCGCCGGCCTCGTTCCGGCCGTCCTCGCGACGTCCGATGGCAAGACCGAGCTCTTGCAGCTGAACGCGCACGATTTCGAGCGCGAGGTCGCCCGCCACTCCAACCCCGAATTCATCGCGCACGTCGAGATCGGCGGCGCGGTGCGCACGGCCCTCGTGCGCGAACTGCAGCGCGACGGCATCACCGGCCGCATCTCGCACGCGGACTTCGGCGAAATCGATCCCGCCAAGAAGATCCACGTCCACGTGCGCCTGCGCCTGCTCGGCGACCCGGTCGGCGTCCGCGCCGAAAACGGCGTCCTGGAGCAGCAGCTGCGCAGCGTCCAGGTGGCGGTGCTGCCCAAGGACGCCATCGAAACGCTCGCGATCGACGTTTCCGGCCTGCACAAGGGCGAGGACCTCAAGGTCCGCGACCTCGCGCTCGACCCGGCCAAGTTCGACGTCGTGGACGACGCCGACCAGGTCGTCGCCAACGTCGCCGCCGTCGAGGTCGAC
>JAFUXX010000025.1 GCA_017476965.1 Kiritimatiellia bacterium
CGGTCCGCCGCCGCGTGGAAGAGGCCGCCGATTCTGTGGACTACGTCGTCGCCGTGGACAAGGACACGCTGGAGCCGGTGTCCGAGCTGCGCCGGGGCGTGCTTGTCGCCCTCGCCGCCCGGTTCGGCACGACCCGCCTCATCGACAACCACGTCCTGCGCTAGCCGCCGCCCCCGGCGCGCGGCGATTTGCCACGTGCCGGGCTTTCGGTTAGAATCCCGGACCGTCGCCGCGCGCCCCGCGCGGCCGCAATGACAAACGGACATGAAACTGCCTTCCATTTCCTCGCTGCAGGACAAAGTCGCCGTCGTGACAGGCGGCGGCGGAGTGCTCTGCTCCGTCCTTTCGCGCGCGATCGCCGCCGCCGGCGCCAAGGTCGCGATACTCGACCTGCACGAAGAGAACGCCGTCAAGGTCGCCAGCGCCATCGAAGCCGAAGGCGGCGTGGCCAAGGGCTACGGCTGCAACGTGCTCGACAAGGCCGCGCTCGACGCCACGGCCGCCAGGATCGAGGCCGACCTCGGCCCCGTGGACATCCTGCTCAACGGTGCCGGCGGCAACCACCCCAAAGGCACCACGGGCAACGAGCGCCTCAGCCCGGCCGACCTCGAAGCGGCCGCCCCGGAACTCAAGACGTTCTACGACCTCGACCCGGCCGGCATCCAGTTCGTCTTCGACCTCAACATCCTCGGCACGCTGCTGCCGACGCAGGCCTTCACCAAGCACATGGTCAAGGCCGGCCGCGGATGCATCCTCAACATCTCTTCGATGAACGCGTTCCGGCCGCTCACGAAGATCCCGGCCTACTCCGCGGCGAAGGCCGGAGTGTCCAACTTCACGCAGTGGCTCGCCGTGCACTTCTCGCAGTGCGGGGTGCGCGTCAACGCCATCGCGCCGGGGTTCTTCCTGACCAACCAGAACCGGGCCCTGCTGACGGACGCCGACGGGTCGCTCACGGCCCGCGGCAAGAAGATCGTTTCGCTCACCCCGATGGGCAGGTTCGGCGATCCCGAAGACCTCGTCGGGACCGTGCTGTGGCTGCTCTCCGACGAAGCGGCCGCGTTCGTGACCGGCGTCGTGGTCCCGGTGGACGGCGGGTTCAACGCCTTCTCCGGGGTCTAGCAGCCCGCCGCGCCCCGGCGAACGGCGGCGGACAGGGAGCAAAGCAGTGTCGTACGAAGTCATAGCCCGCAAGTGGCGCCCGCAGACGTTCGAACAGGTCGTCGGGCAGGACCACGTGGTCCGCACCCTGCGCAACGCGATCGAATCCGGCCGCGTCGCGCAGGCATACCTGCTCGCCGGCCCGCGCGGCACGGGCAAGACCACTCTCGCCCGCATTTTCGAAAAGGCGCTCAACTGCGTCCACGGCCCGACCGCCTCGCCGTGCGGCGTCTGCCCGGCGTGCAAGGCGATTTCGGACGGCGCTTCTTTCGACGTCGTGGAAATCGACGGCGCGTCGAACAACTCGGTGGACGACGTCCGCTCGACGATCATCGACACGGTGCAGAACCTCCCCGTCGAGGGCAAGTTCCGCATCTTCTACATCGACGAAGTCCACATGCTCTCCGACGGCGCGTTCAACGCGCTGCTCAAGACGCTCGAAGAGCCGCCGCCCTACCTCAAGTTCATCTTCGCGACGACCGACCCCGAGAAGGTCCCCGGCACGATCCTCTCCCGCTGCCAGCGCTTCGACCTGCGCAAGATTTCCGCGAAGGACATCTGCGGCCAGCTTTCTAAGATCTGCGCGGCGGAGGGCGTGGCGGCCACCGAGGACGCGCTGCTCGCGATCGCCCGCGGCGCGGACGGCGGAATGCGCGACGCGGAGTCCGCTCTCGACCAGATCATCGCCTTCACCGGAAAGAAAATTTCCGAGGAAGACGTGACCGGCGTGTTCGGCCTCGTTTCCCGCGCGATGGTGGAAGACCTGGCCGACGCCGTCCTGAAGGGCGACGTGCCGCGTCTCTACGCCCGCCTCGACGAACTCGACCGCTCCGGCAAGAACCTGCGCGCGCTCGTCCGCGAACTGGCGGACCACTTCCGCAACCTCCTGCTCTGCATCGAGCTCGGCGGCAAGACCGACAGCCTCGACATCACCAACGCCCAGCGCGAAACGCTCCTGGCGCAGTCCGCCGGCGCGTCCGCTTCCGCGGCGCTTTCCATCGTCGAAGAGCTCGTCCGCCTCGACGGGTCTCTTCGCGCGGCGCTCTCCCAGCGCACGCTCGTCGAAACGTCGCTCATCCGCTGCACCCGCTTCGCAAAGCTCGTCGATCTCGAAAAGATCCTCAAACGGCTGACCGCTCTCGAAGCCGGTCTCCCCGCCGCCGCGAGCCCCGCCCCGGCGCCCGCTGCCGCTCCGGTTGCTCCCCCGCCGCTAGTCGCTCCGGTTCCCCCGCCTCCGGTCGCTCCCCCGCCTCCGGTCGCTCCGGTTGCTCCGCCTCCAGTCGCTCCGCCCCCGCCGGTAACGGCGCCGATTCCCCAAGCCGCGCCCGTTGCGCC
>JAFUXX010000248.1 GCA_017476965.1 Kiritimatiellia bacterium
CGCCGCGACCGGCGCCGATGCCGACGCCGACGCGGACGCCGCCGAATCCGACGCCGACGCCCCCGCCGCGGAATTCGACGTCGCCGCCGCCCCGGCGGAGGAAGAGGCCCCCGCCGACGCATACGGCGAAGACGAACCCTCCGGCGAAAGCGAAGGCGACGGATACGCGGAATACGCGGAGGCCGGCGAACCCGCTCCCGAAGGCGACGAAGCCGCCACCGAGGACCCCGCGGCGGCGGCCGAAGGCGAGGCGGAAAACGCGGCCGACGGCGCCGGAATCCCGGTTTTCGCGATGGAGGAGGACGGAGCGGCCGACACGACAGAGGCCGCCGCGAAGATCTTCCTCGACGAATCGATCCCGATGCCCGAGCGCTTCTCGCGCTTCGCCGCCGCGCCCGGCACGGAGACGGACTCCTACTCCGGCACGCACTACAACGGCGGCTGGAAGAACGGCCGCCACCACGGCTACGGCGTGATCGCCTACGAGGCTTCGCGCGAACGCTACGAAGGGTGGTTCGTTTCAGGCAAGAAGAACGGCCACGGCAAGTACTTCTACGCGAATGGCGACGTTTTCGAAGGCGAGTTCCGCAACGACTCGCCGCACGGCGCCGGCTCGTACGCTTTCGCCAACGGCGGCCACGTCGAAGGCGTCTGGCGCAACGGCCTGCTCTGGTCGGGCCGCGGCGAAATCGTTTCCGGCGTCGGCGCCCGCCAGTCGATAACGTGGGACGGCGGCCACGTCGTGAACGTCAGCCGCCAGTACTGACGCCGCTCCCCGCCCGGCGGAAAACAGTTTCCGAACCAACGGCGCGCGACGCGCGCCAACGCTCCCGCACCATGAATTCCGACACGATCAAGAAAGGTTTCGAACGCGCCCCGCACCGCTCGCTCCTGTACGCGGACGGCCTCGGCAAGGAGGATTTCGGCAAGCCGTTCGTCGCGGTCTGCAACTCTTTCGTCGAGATAATCCCCGGCCACCACCACCTGCGCGAAGTCGGCAAGCTCGTCGCCGACGCCATCCGCGAGGCGGGCGGCGTGCCGTTCGAGTTCGACACGATCGGGGTGTGCGACGGCCTCGCGATGGCCCACACGGGCATGAAGTACTCCCTGCCGTCGCGCGAGCTCATCGCCGACTGCGTGGAGACCGAAATCGCGGCGCACAAGTTCGACGCGATGGTCTGCATCCCGAGCTGCGACAAGATCGTCCCGGGCATGATCCTCGGCGCGATCCGCGCGAACATCCCCACGGTCTTCTGCTCCGGCGGCCCGATGATGGCCGGCAAGGACCCCGAGACCGGCAAGGTGCTCGACTACAACTCCACGTACGAAGCCGTTTCGGCCTACAAGGTCGGGAAGATCGACGAGGAGGGCCTGGAGCGCATCGAGCGCAACGCCTGCCCCGGCTGCGGCTCCTGCTCCGGAATGTTCACGGCCAATTCGATGAACTGCCTCTGCGAGGCGATCGGCCTGGCGCTCCCCGGCAACGGCACGGTCCCCGCCGTCGCCCCCGAGCGCAAGGAACTCTGGAAGGCCGCCGCGCGCCGCGCCGTCGAAATGGCCAAGGCCGGCGGCCCGCTCCCGAAGGACCTGATCACGCCCGAGAGCATCGACAACGCGTTCGCGCTCGACGTCGCGATGGGCGGCTCCACCAACACCGTCCTGCACACGCTCGCGATAGCCCGCGAGGCGGACGTCCCGTACGACCTGCACCGCATCAACGAAATCAGCGCCCGCACGGCCAACGTCTGCAAGGTCGCGCCGAGCTGCGCCTACCACGTGGAGGACGTCCACGCCGCGGGCGGCGTTCCCGGCATCCTCAAGCGCCTCTCCGAAAAGCCCGGCCTGCTGCACCTCGACGCCCCGACCGTTTCCGGCAAGACCATCGGCCAGATCGCGGCGGAGGCCGAGATACGCGACACCGCGGTCATCCGCACGTTCGACAACGCGTACGCGCAGGACGGCGGCCTCTGCGTCCTCTTCGGCAACCTCGCCGAGCAGGGCTCCGTCGTCAAGAAAGCCGGCGTCTACGCTTCGATGATGAAGTTCAGCGGCCGCGCGATCTGCTTCGATTCGCAGGAGGATGCCTGCGAGGGAATACTCGGCGGCAAGGTGAAGCCCGGACACGTCGTGGTAATCCGCCACGAAGGCCCGAAGGGCGGCCCCGGCATGCAGGAAATGCTCGCGCCGACGGCCTACATCATCGGCGCCGGTCTCGGCGAATCGGTCGCGCTCATCACGGACGGCCGCTTCTCGGGCGCCACGCACGGCGCGTGCATCGGCCACGTCTCGCCCGAGGCGGCCGAAGGCGGCCCGATCGGCCTGCTGCGCGACGGCGACTGGATCGACATCGACATCCCCGCCCGCACCCTTTCCCACCGCCTTCCCCCGGAAGAACTCGCCGCCCGCCGCGCCGCCGCCGCGCCGTGGCAACCGCGCGCTTTCGGCGGCTGGCTCCGCCGCTACTCGCTCCTCGCGGGCAAC
>JAFUXX010000249.1 GCA_017476965.1 Kiritimatiellia bacterium
GCCGCCGCGCCTGCGGCCGGCCCCTCCGAGCGCGATCTTTATTTCGCCGCGGCGGCCGCCGCAAGGGAAGGGGAGGGCGCCGGCTCGCCCGCTTCGCCCGTGATTTTCGATCCCGGGCAGGATGGCGCGTGGACCCTTTCCAACGGTTCCGTCACGCTGCGCGGCCGCTCCGGTTCCGACCGCCTCGTGGACGAAATCGTCTTGGACGCCGCCGCCGGCGGCGACGCCCGTTCCGTCGGCTCCCTCGGCGCGCTTTTGCAGTGGCGCGGGCCATCCGGCAACGTGTGGACCTCGGTCGCGCTGCAGGACGTGTTTGCCGCGAGCGGTCCGGACGGCGCCGTTTCCCTCGAAATCCGCGCCGTCGCGCGCGGAGCCGTGCCCGGACCCGTTCCGGGCGTGGCCGCGCCGGACGCTTCGTTCGCTCTCGTCGCGCGCGTTTCGCTCGCGCCCGGCACCGGTTCGTTCCTCGCGGAAATCGTTTCGCTCGAAAACACCGGCGCTTCCGGGCTCGAGTTTTCGGTGCTCTACTTCACGCCGGCTCCCGCGGGCGCGGACCAAAAGGTCGTAGACGTCGTGCCGGAGCTCCGGGGCGCTCCCGCCCGCGCGTGGTGGTGCCTGCCGGACGGCCGCGAGTGGGGGGCAGTTTCCCGCGACCCCGCCGCGAGTTTCCGTTTCTGGCTCCGCCCGGCGGACGGCACGCTCCACCCGGACGCCCGTTTCTCCGCCGGTCCTGCGCCGGTGACGCTCGCGCCCGGCGCCGTCTGGCGCCCCGCTTCCGCGATGGGCGCCTGCATCGGGTTCCGCCCCGCGGTGCTCGTCCACTGATCCGTCCGTCCGGTTCCCGGTCCTGCACACTGCAATGCGAAACGGCCTCGCAGCGGAAACGTCCGGCAATTCCAGCGCGGGGAACACCGTCCTCTATCTCCATTTCGTCAAAAATCCCGTCATGCACGGGCGCTTTCTCGACGGGATGCGGCGCTTCGCGCGGACCGCGGGGTGGAACGTCGTGCCGCTGCAGATCGACGGCCTTTCGCAGGACCAGATCCGCGACTTCGCGCGCAAAAACGGCGCGATCGGCTATGTCCGCGACTCCGGCTGGCCCAAGGAAATGCGGCGCGAACTGCCCTTGTCCGCGTTGCGTCTGCCCGTAGTGTTCGAAGATCCGCGCGAATCCGTCCTCGACCGCCATGTCGGCGCCGTCTTTTCCGACAACGCCGCGATCGCCAAGGCCGCCTTCCGGGAACTTTCCGCCGGGCATCCTCCCTCGTACGCGGCGGTCGGCTACTGGGACCACACGCAGCGCTGGGGCGTCGAACGCATCGCGGCCTTTCGCTCCTTTTGCGCCGAAGCCGGTTTCGATTGCCCCGTGTTCCGCCAGTCCCGCCGGGAACCGGCGGAGAAGCGGATGAAGCGGCTCGAAAAGTGGGTCGCGGCGCTGCCCGAGCACGTCGCCGTCTTCTGCGCCAACGATTTCACGGCAATCGAGACGGCAATCGCGCTGCGCTCCCGCCACCGTCCGGTGCCGAAATCGGCGACCGTCGTCGGCGTGGACGGTTCGCCGGAGCGCGACGACATCGTGCGCTCGCCGGTCCCGATTTCCTCCGTTAACGTGAACTTCGAGAGCGCCGGTTTCCACGCGGCGCGCCTCCTCGCCGAGGAAATCGCCGCCCGTGCGGCCGGGGCGCGCCCCGCGGCCCGCACCGCGGTGTTCGGTCCGCTCATGGTCGAGAGGCGCGAATCGACCCACGGGCGCGGCCGCCGCGAGCGGTTCATCCTGGAGGCGGCCGAGACGATCCGCCGCGAAGCCTGCAACGGCCTCACCGCCGCCGCGCTCGCAGCCCGCTTCCCCGTCTCGCGCAAGCACTTCGAGCGCCGCTTCCGCGAGGCGATCGGCCACTCCGTCCTCGACGAAATCCTCAACGTCCGCCTCGAAAGCGTCATGGCGTACCTGCTGCGGCGCGACGTAGCGATCGACGCGATAGCCGGCCTCTGCGGCTTCGGCTCCGAAATCGAGCTGCGCCGCCTTTTCCGCCGCCGCTTCGGAATGTCGATGACCTCCTGGCGCGCCCGCAATTCGACGTAGCCGGGCGGGATAAAAAATTGCTCCAAATGTAACGGACGTGCCATGTCCATGCGCTATACTGGGACCGTCTCGCACGAGAAAGGCAAAACCATGGAATACGCAAAGACCGCTCATGCATTCATCGGTGCGCTGGCGCTGTGCGCCGCCGCCGCGTTCGCGCCGGCCGCCGTCGCCGCCGACGCATACATCGAGTCCGACGGCTCGCAAGCCATGAACACGGGCTACTACCCGAATGGCAAGACGAAGATCGAGGTCGATTTCCAGCTGACGAGTACCGCGGCAAGCAAGGACTGCGTCTTCGGCAACTACGGTGGCAGTGCCGGCTTCACAGTCCTCCTTTACGCAAATCCGAACAACACGTATTTCCAGTTCTGCGGCAAGGACGGCAGCTGGAGCGCCGCGGGCTCCGGCGTCGCCATCGACACGGCTCGCCACACGGTGGTCATCGACGTCCCCGCCCGCAAGGGGGCGATCTACTCGCCTGAAGGGACTTTGCAGGGCGAGGCCGCTTTCGGTTCTTCGTGGACGTACAACGCGACCGCGAACTGGCCGATCGCCCTTTTCGCATCAAGCTTAAATGCGTCCGGGACTTCGGTGCAGAAAAATGTCAGCGCAAAAATCTACGGCGTCAAAATTTGGGAGAGCGACGACGGAGGCGCCACCTACAAGCCGATGCACGACTACGCGCCGGCCATCAACAACGGCGTCGCCGGCTTCCGGGACGCCATCACCGGCACGTTTCTCTACGACACGCGCACGTCGGGCGCCGGAACGTTCGCGTACGGCGGCGACATCCCGACGGACGACGACCCCTACGTCGAGTCCGACGGCACGAGCGGCATCAACACCGGCATCGTGGCCTCCCCGGGCCTCAAGGTGGAACTCGACTACGCCATGAGCGCCGTCGAGCCGGGTGACGGCAACGACTACCAGCAGCGCATCTTCGGCGAGGACTACAACGACAAAGAACCCCGAATTTCGCTTTATGTCAACGGTTCCGGCAACGTCGCCTTCGCCGCCGGCGACGGCTGGAACGCCGTTTCCACCGGAATCAAGGCCGACCTCAAACGCCACAAGGCGATCATCGACAACGTCGCGCTCCAGCACGCCTTCATGACAGGCGTCACGACGAACTGGCACGCATACGGCTCGACCGTCGCCGACCTGGCGAAGTGGGCCACCTGGCCGCTCGGACTCTTCGCCAACCCGACGAACAGCACCGCCACGCTCTTCAACCGCCAAGCCAAGGCGAAGGTCTTCGGCCTCAAGATCTGGCAGGGCGGAACGCTCGTCCGCGACTTCGCGCCGCGCTCCATCGACGGCACCGCCGGCTTCGAGGATCTCGTGACCGGCAAGTTCTTTACGTGCGACGGCCTCACGGCGAGCGCCTCCGCCCCGACCGCGTTCTCCGGCGCTTCGCGCGACGGCGACGCCTTCATCGAATCCGACGGCACGACCTACAGCGTCGTCGACACGCGCTACTTCATCAACCCCAAGTCGAAGATCGTCCTCGACTACCAGCTGGCGAACTTCGTGAACAGCGGCATCGTCATGGGCGGCTACGGCTCCGCGGCCGGCGTCTCCACGATTCTGTGGTGCAAAAACAGCGCGACGCTGGTGATGGAGATGCACGACGGAGACCACGGCGGCGCGGCGGACACCCTCCTTTCGCCGACGATCGCGCCCGACACGAAACGCCACACGGCGATTTTCGACGGCCCCAACCGCCATCTGTCGCTCACGGCTCCGGACGGCACGGTCGAGTCCGAAGCCGACTTCGTTTCGTCCTGGACGCTGGCCGGCACCGCCAACTGGCCGATGCTGCTTTTCGGTTCGGCCAACAACCCATACGGCACAAGCAAGCAGTGCGCGAAGGCCCGCATCTTCGGCGCGAAGGTCTACGAAGACGGCATCCTCGTCCACGATTTCACGCCAGCCGTCAAGGGCGATGTTCCAGGCTTCTACGACAACGAGACGGGCGACTTCTTCTCCGGCGGCAACCTCGTCTCCGGCGGCAGCGTGATGGAAATCGCCGACGACACCCCGTATGTCGAGAGCGGCGACAGCGGCTGCTACTTCGACACGGGCTATTACGTCACGTCCAACACATGCGTCGCGGTGGATTTCATGCTCCTCCGCCAGCAGGCCGACCAGCAGTTCCCGTTCGAGGCCGGCGAGGGCAACACGACGGGCAAGAGCTTCATGCGCACATACGGCAACGGAAGCACCGGAACGGGCAATTTCGCCTACGCGCTCGGCACGGACACCTACATATCGATGGACGTGCCGTATTCGCCGATGGTCAGGAGCGAAATCACGCTCGACGCCTACAACCTCAAGGCCAAGGTGGTCAAAAACGGCAAGACGATCCGCGAGATGAACACCGCCGCCGGCGGCCGCCAGCCCGACAAGTCGTCCTCCACGCTGAAGCTCCTCTCCAACGGCGCCGGAACCGCAAACTGGTGCAAGGCGCGTCTCTACGGCGTGAAGATCTACGAGGAAGGGGCGCTCGTGCGCGACTACGTGCCGATCTGCCAGGCCGGGACGTATGCGCTTCGCGACACGGTGAACGGCACCGTTCTCGCGAAGGCGTCTTCCTCCGCGGCTTTCACCGGCTACACCGCCAACGGCGACCTGGACGACGCCTTCTTCAATGCCGAAATGCGCGCCGAGGACGCCTACATCGAGTCCGACGGCACCCAGGGCATCAACCTCGGCTACTACACCACGCCGAACACGCGCTACGAGATCGACTACCAGCTCAAAAACACCACCGCCCAGATCCGTCCATTCGGTGAAGCGGACACGTCAGCCCAGAGCCTTCATGCGGAACTCTACATCCAAGGGACCGGCAATGTGGCTTTTGGCGTGGGCGACACGTGGAAAGCGCAGGAGACCGGCAAGGCGGCTGATCTGGTGCGCCATGTAGCCGTTCTCGACCTCGCAAACCGCGAATGCGGATATTCCGGCTACAAGATGTTTGCTTTCGATTCCGCCCGTACCTGCAAGAACACGGCCGTGGTTCCGATGTGGCTCTTCGCGAAGGGGACAAAAGCCGACGGATCATACGGCAACCGCGCCTCGATGAAGCTCTACGCCTTCCGCATCTTCGAGTCCGGGACGCTCGTGCACGAATACCTGCCCTACAAGGTGGGCGACACGGTCGGCCTCTACGACACGATGACGGGCACGGTGGTCAACAACACCGTCTCCGGCGCCAATGCCTTCACCTGCGGCGGCGGCCTCGGCTACGGCAAGTTCGCGGGCGACCTCACCGATCTCGTCGTCGCGCCCGAGGATGCCCAGGTCGGCGTGAACGCCACGAAGACCCTCACCGCATACGCGCCCGGCGCCACGAGCTACATCTGGACGCGCAATGGCGAAGAACTCGACGGCGTGACCGGCACCGATTGCGCCGTGGCATGGGAGCGTCCTTCGGTGGCCGGCACAGCGGTCTATGCCGTGACCCCGGTCTTCACCAAGGGCGGCGAAACGGTTCTCGGCGCTTCCGCCTCGGCCGAAGTGACCATGGCCCCCGCCGCCTTCGTCATGATCGTGCGGTAAGCGCAATCAATTCAACGCAGAGACGCAGAGGCGCAGAGGAAAACTTTGCGCCTCGGTTTCCGCGCGATACAATTCGCTCTGTGTCCTTTGGATTTCCCGCCGTGAAAGCCTCGCCGTCCCTGCGTCTCTGCGCCTTTGCGTTGAGAATTTCGGCACTTGCCGCCGCCGCGCTTCCCGCTCTCGCCTTCTATCCTCCGCAAGACTCCCGCGACGGCGTGACGGCGCGTTTCGTGGGCTTCGACGAAAAGATTCCCGCCGACGCCCAGTTCAAGCCGAGCGACCGCAAGGTGGTCCTCGCCGAGAAGCGCGACGCGGGCGAGCCCTTCGAAATACGCCTCGATCTGGCCAATACCACGGGCGAGGCGGTAGAGGGCGAGCTGCGCATCTGGATAGGCGACGACTGGGACGTAGCCTGGGCAACGAAGAACAATCTCGCGCAAAGGCCGCAAAGTCCGCAAAGTAGTAATGAAACTCTCTGTGCCTCTGTGCCCCGGTGTGAGACAAATGAAACTTCGCGAACTTCGCGGACTTCGCGCGAGGAAAATGCTCCGCGTCCTGCTGCGCTGGCTTTGCCATGCTCGCTTCCCCCGCACTCCACCAATTCGGTTTTCGCCACCGCTATCCCCAAGCCGGGGCGCGTGCTTCCGGCGCTCTACCCGATCCACGCGACCTTCGCCTTTCCCGGCGGCGAAGCGCTCCACCCGATCGCGATCTTCGAAGCGGTTGCAGACGCGGTGCCGCAAAATCTCGCGCAAAGGCCGCAAAGTTCGCTAAGTAGTAATGAAACTCTCTGTGCCTCTGTGCCCCGGTGTGAGACAAATGAAACTTCGCGGACTTCGCGAACTTCGCGCGAGAATCCGGATTCGCCCATTCGCCTCGCGTTCCTTGACGGCGAGGCCTTCACGCAAATGCCAGGCACCGCGCCGAAGCCTATCGCGGAGGAGAGCGAAACCACCGGAGCGTTCTTCAACGTCGGCTGGTTTGCCGCAAGCGGCGATTTGCGCTACGGCTTTTTCAGTCAGCCGCCGTGGCGCACGGGCGGCGGCCTTCTGTGGCGCGACATCCCGGTGCAGCTGCCCGCCGCCGCGAATCTGGCGCTCTGCTTCTCCGCCGCGATCCGCGGGCCGCTCCGCGCCGGCGAGGGCCATAGCGACGGCGCCGGCTACAAGGTCTTCGTAATCGCCGGCGATGGCTCCGCGACGCAGGTGCATTCCTCGCTCGTTAAATCGCTCGATTGGCAGGATTTTGTTGCCGATCTGTCGCCGTGGGCCGGGCAGGCGGTCACGCTCCGCTTCCTCAACGATTGCGGCCCCAAAAACGATCCCAATTACGACCGTTGCCTCTGGGGCGATGTGGGCGTGTTTTCGGATGGGACGGCGCGCCGCGCCGCCCCCAGAAGCGAAAACCGCGAAAACGGCGCGCCCTTGGGCAATGGTCCCGGGGGTACTGGTGGCGCGCTCGGGGGCTCGGTGGCGGAGAGTTTTGCACCCGGCGCACCATCGCCGGGTCGAGCGGCGCCGCTCGAAATGCCGCTCTCCGTGCGCGGGGAGGCCTGGACCGCCACGATCGCGCCCGGCCCGTGCGGCATCTTCGACGGCTCGATCGCCTTCTCCGATGGCGAGCGCACACTTTCCTTCACCGGCTTCACCTGCGCCATCGACAACATCCAGGTAGGCCCCGGCCCACTCGACGCCCGCTGCACGGGCTTCGAGGTGCAGTCGCCCGGGGGCTCGGTGGCGGAGCCCCCGTCCTTTGCAATCTCCCACCGCATCGACCTTCGCGACGGCCGCACCCTCTCCGCCCGCGCCACGCTCCGCGCCGACGGC
>JAFUXX010000250.1 GCA_017476965.1 Kiritimatiellia bacterium
GGGGGGGGCCGCCGCGGTCCGGCTCCGGGAGCGGGGAAACGCCACCGGGCGCCACGGGTTCCGCCGCGCCCGACGTCGTTGTCGCGGGTGTAGACAAGATGGTTGGAATTGCGGTTGACTTTTCTCAAAAGATTGCGAGATGGTTGTAAATCATGTCTTTGAATGCCTTGTCCCAAAAAAACTACCGAAAAGTTTCGTCATGCGCAGAGTTTTTCTCGCATGCGATGGCGGTTTCAGATGCCGTGATTTTCATGGTTTTTGCGGCGGAAATCGCCTTTCTCGCCGTTTTCGCAGCCGGATCATGTTTTTGCGACCTTGCAATAGCCTTGGGATTTTCAAAAATTTGCATTCTGGTTTTGTCGTTTCTTCCATTTGCGGCGTTGTTGTTTTCCATATTGTTTTTCCGTGCTTGTTGTAAAAGAAAATGCCTTCCGGACATTTTGCACATTCAAGGAGTTTTCAGCGTATTATGTACGGGACTGCGATTTGGGACGTTTCTTTTTCTTTCACTTCTTTTCAATCCTGTTTTGTGGGGCGTGATTTTCGTCCTTGCGACGGAAGCGGACTTGTTTGATGGATCCTGGCCAGAAACGGAAAGTTTCATTGTCATCGGCTTTGCGTTCTCTTTTTTCCTTTACGTTTCATGTGTCCATGCTTGCATTTCCCGTCGAGAGATTTTTGTTCCAGCTGGCGTTGTCTCCTTGATCGGAAAGTCGGTTCGCAAGATTGACGGAAAACTCCGAAACGCGGAAATCGTGATCAAGGTCGCAATCACCACCGCTTTGTGTTGTTGTGAATCCTCCATGATAGGAAACACGGCCGTTTGCGCAAAAGTCCTTTCTGGCAAAGCACTTCTCATGCGCAAAGAATGCGAGTTGGATGTAATTGTTTGCGGTCGTCATGAAAAGGCATCTTGTTACGTACTTGACACGGATTCGGTTCAGCCGCATTTTCGCGGTCTTCACGCCCTCCAGTTCGATTCGTCCGCGAACAAGACGGCCGTCGTCCCGCCGGGACTCGGAGGATGGGTTTTCTGGCCGGGAGAGACGAAATTGGGCGTAACCACGTGCGCGTTCCGCCACGTTTCGCGGCTGTTGCCGAACCGGTTGGTCGTTTCCGAAACGGGGCTGAACTGCACCTACGACGTGCTCGACGACATGAAGGGCCTTCCCGACTCTTCAGTCGAAATCCGCCACGACGGCACGGCGGTTGTCTACCGGTGCCGTTTCGAACGGAAAGGAAGGCCCGTCGATCTCGAATTCTCTCTGCCCGTTCCGCCCGCGAACCCTCCCCAATCCCGGACCGGGACAATCCTGACTCGCCCATGAAACGACGGCCGACCCTGTTGCGTTTCGTGGCGAACCGAGCCCCTCCGGCGGCCATGTTTTATTGGAGCGTCGTTTCGGTTGCCGTTTTCGCGTGGTTCGGATTCCGGGTTTTCCTGCGCTGCTGGTTTCTGGACTTCGGCAGTTCCGGGAACCTTTTCCCCCCTCTTCGGTGGAGCCTTCCATGGCGGATGCTGTACACGGCTTGGACGACGACGGAATACGCTCCCGGATATTCGGATCGGGGGTTCCTGCAAATCGAAATCGGGATGGACGAAAACGAGGTCGAAAAACGGCTCGGTCCGCCTCTTTCGGTTTATGCCGTCCCGGGCGGAAGGCACGGAACGCGCAACTCGGGTGCGGCGTCCGCGCCGCTCACGGGGTGGCAATATTCAAGATCGCCCGACAGCAGCGACTACAGGGTGCGTTGCGTGTTGTTCCGCGATGGCCGCGTATGCAAGGTCGTTTCGGAATACTACTTTGATTGAATCCCCATGAATGCCTGTCCGACTTTTTGCACGAGTGACGCACCAGCCCGGCGGAACCGGCTCCGCCGCGCATGGAGGGCCGCTCCTTCGTTTTCGACGATGGCCGCGCTTTCCGTCCTCCTCTTCCTGTCGGAGGGCGGCGGTGTGCGGAATCCGAGGAGCGCCGCCGCGGTGGCGGCCGCAGCCATCCCGGCTTTGATTTTGGCGGCTTTCCCGCACCTGTTTCTCCGGATCGCGATTTTCCATCTCCTTGCCGCGGTTCCGCTGTGGTTCTGCGCCTGTTTCGTTTTCCACCAGCTCGGCACGGGCGTGGCCGGAATGTATCTTCTCGTCCTTCTGGTGTTTCTCCTGCGGGAATGTTCGGCCCGGTTCGGCCCTTGCCGCCGCGTGGAGCGCACGGTCCGGATTGCCGTGTTTTCGCTGTCGGCGCTGGCATCGGGCGTCCTGTTCCATCCGTTGTGCTGGACGGCGACGGCGGTCGCCTGCTTCCAGGCCGGGTCTTGGGCGATGAGTCGAATAAAAAAACTGCTTGACAGAACGGATGTCTTCTGCGAGAGTCCACGCCAGAGAAAGGAAGGACACGACATGGCAAAACCAGTGAAGGAAACGCCAATCCTCTTTGGCGAGGAAGCGCGGAATTTCGAGGTTCGGATGTTGCGGCCGCAGCCGGTTTCCCCCGCCCGTGCGAAAAAGATCCAGCGCGACTACGAGTTTTTGCGCAAAAAGTGCGTAAACTGTTCGTTCTGACGACACGGACGGAAACGACATCCGAATCCGTCGTCTGGAAGCGGACGACACGGTGGTGCAATTCGACTGCGGGGACGAGGATCTCAACGACTTCCTTCTCTCCGACGCGCCCCTGTATCGTCGTGTGCGGCTTGCAACGACCTATGTGCTCGAAGACGGTGCGAACGGGCGCATAATGGCATATTTCAGCCTCGCGCACGACCGAGTTTCGCTGACCGACTTCCCGAGCCATTCCGCTTACAACCGGTTCCGGAAACGGTTCTTCGCGCAGGGAAAGATGTTCAAAAGCTATCCTGCCCTGAAAATTTGCCGACTGGCGACAGATTGCCGATTCCGTGGCAAAGGAATCGGAGCGATGCTGGTCAACATGATCATCGCCTCATATCGAAACGACAGCAAGGCAGGTTGTCGTTTCATCACGGTGGACGCCTATGCGAACGCCTTGGATTTCTACTACAAGCAGGGCTTTGCACCGCTTTCAAAGGAGGACGAGGGCGCCGATACGCGCATGCTGTTCTTCGATTTGGAGAGCCTTCCTTCCGGCAGGAACGAACGTTCCGGATAAAGGGGCGATCCGCTCCGCCGGTCACTTCCCGGCGTCCGTCTCCGCCGCGTGGCGCGCGGTGCGGCTGCGGGGCACCGGCGTGGCGGGGGCGAGGAAGCTGAGGTAGGGAAGAGCGGAAAGGATGCGTCGACCCGTTCGCTCCGGGCGTCCGGGACCGCTACCAACGTTGCAGCGGAAAAGAAAAGAATTGTCTGTAGAAGTTTCATGGTCCATCTCCCTTCCGCCGCCGTCACCGCCCGTCTTGTCCGCAGTCCTCGTCGTATCCGGCACACAAGGAACGGAAAAAGGCCTCGTCCTTTTTCAAAGATCCGGCCAGCCGCCACGTGCTCTCGGTCGTGCCAAAACGGTTTTCTTCCGGCAACCGTCCGATAATTTGGAAGGCATGCGAAACTGCGTCCGAAACGAAACTCCGCCCATCCGACGCGATCGATTCCATGAATGGGCCCACTTTTTCCGCCGTGCCGTGCGTGGCGATGGTGCGGAACCATTGGCCGCCCTGAACCTCCGTGAACGTTCCCGGCGTTCCGTCCGCGCCGGGAACGTAGTCGCCGGAGATGTAGTCGTAGGAGGTCGCCGTGCCGTCGGGGTTCACGACGAGCCACGGGAGCTTCGAGCAGGGCTTGCCGTAGTTCTGCGGCATGTAGATCGCGAGCGAATGCGGATTCGCCGGATCGGTCCAGGCGGCGAATCCGTCCTTGACGGTCGGATCGAAAAGCCGGACGGTCTCGACGCGGATGTAGCCCATTTTGTCCTTGTGGATCGCACGGAGCGTCTTTTCGACCGGGACGCCGCCGACGTAGACCGTCTCGACGCGAGGAGTCGTCCGCTCCGCGGCGCCGTCGTCCACGGGCAGCCCGGCCGGGGCGTTGGTTTCGGAAAAGACCGGAGAATACGAATAGACGACGCGGCGGCACGGATCGTCCGCCCCGCCCGCGAGCCAGCCGGAGCGGACGGAGGAGAGGAGGCCGTCCGGATTGTATTCGTTTTCCGTCCAATTGCCGTACGGGCCTTCCGACCGGCGCAACTTTCCGAAGGAAGCGCGGTCGCTGGCGTTCGTGAAAAAGGATTGCCGGGTCGTGAGGGCCGCGGAACCGGTTCCGGCCGTTATTTCGGTCGGGAGTTCCCGCCCGCCGACCGTCGCGAACGGCCGGAGCTTCGAAGCCCGTGCATTCGACATACGGATAGACGTCGAAACTCGTTTCGCCGCAAGGCTTGCCGTAGACGGTCAGATTCCCCAGAACGTTTTTGAAGGCGTCGTCCGAACCGATTTCGCCGCCCTCGCGTTGCAGTCGTGGCCTGCAATTGCAAGGGCGGGAAACAGCGCGCACAGCGCGGTCGGGAGAAGCGGAGTGGTTTTCGCCGTCATCGGCAACCGGATTCCGGGGGATTTCACTCAAGGGGCGTCCAGACGCGGAGGATGGGGGTCGCGGGGGCTGCGGTGCCGCCCCCGGGGGACAATTGTAGAAAAATCCATTTCTTTTCAACGCCGGCGAAGCCGTTTTCGGGGCTTTCGATGTTCGATCGGCGGCATTGAAAGCCCGCTTCGCTGGACGTTTGAAAGGCTACAGCATGGGCGGGTCGACGATGTCGCGGACGGGGCCGAACGAGCGGCGGTGGACCGGCGTGGCGCCGAGGCGAGAGAGGGCGGCGAGGTGGTCCGGGGTGGGGTAGCCCTTGTTCGCGGCGAATCCGTAGCCGGGGAATTCCGCGTCGAGCGAGCGCATGGCGCGGTCGCGCGTGACTTTGGCGACGACGCTCGCCGCCGCGACGAGGAAACTCTTCGAGTCGCCTTTCACGACCGCGCAGTGGCCGCACGGCAGGCCGCGGACCGGGAGGCCGTCCACTATCGCGAAATCCGGCACGCCGCCGGGGAGCGCTTCGAGCGCGCGGCGCATCGCGAGGTGCGTCGCGCGGAGGATGTCGAGCCGGTCGATTTCCGCCGGGGTCGCGGAGCCTGCGGCCCATTCGACTCCCGGAGCGGAAACGAGGGCGTCGAAAAGCTCTTCGCGGCGGCGCTCGGACAGGCGCTTGCTGTCGGTGAGGCCGAGCAGGACGCCGCCGCGCAGCGCCTTGGCGGCGTCCGGCGGAATGCACACCGCGCCGGCCACGACGGGGCCGGCAAGAGGTCCGCGCCCGGCTTCGTCCACCCC
>JAFUXX010000251.1 GCA_017476965.1 Kiritimatiellia bacterium
CTTCGGCGAACTTCCGGTCTCCACTGCCTCGCATCCATCCCCCTTCCTCTTCTCCACCAAACACCACGACCCGGAAACCGATACGCTCTACTACGGCTACCGCCACTACTCCCCCCGCCTCGGCCGCTGGCTGTCGCGGGACCCGCTGGAAGAAAACGGCGGCGATAATTTGCTTTCGTTTTGTTCCAACGCCTCGAACGGCCATTGAACTTTCAGAATATTGCGATGAAACGTAAACGGACTTTCTTTCTGAACGTGGCGATCGTGGTGTTGCCTTCGCTCGTTTGGTCTCTTTTCCGCACCGAGCCGGAACCGGAAGAAAATCGGCTTGTCCCGGCAACCGTCCCGGGAGACTGGTCCGTTTGGGAAATTCTCCCTTCTTCTCCATGGGAGGAAAGAACCGTTTACGCCGTCAGCCATCGTTTTCGGGTTCCCGGAGCCTCGTTGCAGCTCCTTGAAAACGGAACATTCATGGTACGATCGTGCAATTGTCCGGAGACGAGCCAATGTCCCGGCGGTCCCTTGTTCTCGAGCTCCGGAATTTCGGGAACATGGGAAATCCGGCATTCCGACAACCGGGCCACTCTCGTCTTGCGGCTGATTTCGCCGGAAGGGAGACTCGTCTGGCTTGAAACGGGGGAATCGGGTCCCGACATATTGGGCAATCCCGGATTTCTCGTCCCTTGCGACAGTTCCTCCCTGCGGCGCCTGTTCAAAACCGACGGTGCCGGCACACCCGAATGAAAGGACGTTTTCCATGTCCGACGAAACGAAACTGCATCGCCGTCCGATTCCGGCTTTCAAAGCGAATGCCTCGACTTGCCTGTGCCTTGTCTTGTCGGTTCTGCTTTTCCGGTGTTCCTACATGCCCAGGCCACGGTATTCCGAAAATTGTTTCACGGAACTGGCCGGAACATGGTCGGTATCGACACTTCCCGAATCGTACGATTGGAAGAAAGGAACATTCGACGAAAACGCGGCGTTTCCGACAAGGGCGACGCTTGCATTGCACGAGGACCGATCGTTTTCGATGTCCGGTTGGGATTTGCTGGACATCCGCGTTTCGGACGGGACTCCGTTTTACCCCCGCGGCGCCGCAACGGGAAAATGGTCGTACAAATTCGACCGTTGGGACGGCTTCGGAGAACTTGTACTTGAAGGGGGCGGGAACGACGGGGGACGTTTTCTGACGACACTCCGCTGGCAAGGCCGGGCGGCAGCGGACCACTTTCTGCTTCCGCGGCCGAACGACGCGCTCCCACAATATGCACTTTTCAAAACCGAAGGAAGCCCTGCCGCGGATAAAGAAAATCTGTCAGGGTCAATCGACGATTGAATGGGTCAAAACGGAAAATCGGAATCCTGGCAAATTCATCCTTTTCAAAAACGGACGAACGTTCCATGACGAAGATTCAAGCGCTTTTCCCCGTTGCCGTCGGGGCTTGCCTTGCCATTTCCTGCTGCCATCGCGCGGGAGCCGCATCGAAAGACGCGATTCTCGCGCAAGCGGCGAAAGCGTGCCGGACCAACGAAATGGACTGGGTCGAAGGTCTGTATTCTTTGAATCCCATGGTCCGCGGGAGTTCTTTGCAGAATCTGAAAAGGGTACCTGACATTGCGGAAATTTGTTTTCCTCGCCTTGAAGAACTCCTTGCGGACCGTTTCGTCTGGGACCCGTTTCGCATGGCCAGCGTAGGAGAAGAAGCCGCTGGCGTGTTACGGCGCATCGGCGGAAACAAAGCTTTCAGCCTCGCGGTTGCCGCCACGACCAACCGGAACGTTGTTGTCCGCAGAAATGCGGTTTGGGCATTCCCTTTCCAAAGAAACGGACGAGCCACTTCCGAAGCAGCCCCCTTTCTGGAAAAACTCCTGCACGACAAAGACAAAACCGTCCGCAATCGCGCGGCAAAATCCCTTTCGGGAATGGACATGTCCCTTTTCGGAAACGATCCGGAACGGTGGTGCAGCTGGTACGAGAACAGCGGCTGGCAATCTCCTTCGCCGCAAGATTATGCCTATTTCGCCGTTTTCTTGGAGGATTCCCGTTGCGGTCCTAAAGTCTACGCTCCGCTGGATCCGGAAAAAAGGGAAACGTACCCGTATCCCTGTTTCCATGCAATCTGGGCACCGCGCCAATTCGGAAGAATCCTCTCGATCGAAAAAATCGAAAACGGAAAAGTCGTTTGGTCGAAATCGTACGGCCCCGGGCAATCGCTGCCGGAACGGGAAGTCTTTTATTGAAAGGAAACGGCTTCGCGGCGGGAGGAAATGACATGTGGAAAACTACGGCAATCCGCTCCGCTGTGGCAACCGCGGCGATCCTGATGCTCGCGGCGGTGTTCGGAGCGGTTTTGTCGGGATGCAAACCATTGGTGTTGCAGTTGTCCCAGGCGAATAGAAGCGCAATTGCGGCGCAAAACGGAAAAATCGGCGTGCGGGCGACCGTCCTGCGCAACCGCGTTTCGCCGCTCCGAATCGAATCGGCATGGATCGAAAACAGTTGCCTGGAATGCAAAATCGAGGACGGGGCCGCGTACCCGATTCCAGGACACGGAAAGATTCATTTGTACTACTGTTGGACGCGGAATCCCGAACTGAAATCGATTGACCGCCATTCCGAGATTCTTTTCTTCTTCGGCACCAACGGCACCTTCGGGGGAATCTTCGTTTCGAATTCGTTCTTTTCGTGCGATTTTCCCGTTCCATTGCCGCCGCGTCCGATTCGTGTTCCGGGATGGCGGGAAACGCCATGGGATCCAAGACAGGTTGAAACCCAGAAAGACGATACTCTCCCGTTCTCCCCTTTCCCTCTCGAATTCCATGCCATCAAAGCAAAATGACGGAGGAGCAACGCTTCGCCTTTCCGTGCAATCAACCAATCCTTACGCATTTCCGAACCTGCCTTAGCCGATGAAAGGATTTCGAAAACTTGAATGGCAACCGTACGACGCCGACGGCAACCTGGTTTCCGACGCGCGCTTCGAATACGCGTGGGACGCCGAGAACCGCCTCGTCGCCGCGATCGACCGCACCGCGCCGACCGAAACCTCCCCCACCGGCGGCGTCCGCTTCGTCGTCTCCAAC
>JAFUXX010000252.1 GCA_017476965.1 Kiritimatiellia bacterium
CGGCCGCGCGTGCGGCGCGTGTTTCCTCGCCGTCTACGCGCTGTGGATGTGTTCCGTCGCGGCTTCCGCGGTCGGAGCGGCGCGGGCCGCGGCCGCGGCATAGGCCCGGATCACGCGCCCGCGCCCTTGCGCTTCGTGCGGATGCGGATGCGCGGGAACCAGAAGTGGCGGCGCAGGAAACTCCACCGCCGCGCGCGGCGGAGGTCCGCCTCGCTCGCGGTTTCCGGGTGGAACTTCATGCGGAACTTCGCGACGCCTCCGAGGTCGACCTTTTCGAGGAAACGCCGGATCGGACGCGGCATGAAGCGCACGGGCAGCGCGGACTGCCAGTCGAGAAGCACGGGACGGAACCCCGGCGCGACCATGACGTTGCGGGCGTTGTGGAGGTCGAGGTGCACGTACCCCAAGGCGTGGCAGGCGCGGACGCCCGCTTCCATCGCGTCGAAAAACCCGACGGGCGGGAGTTTCGACATTTCGGCGACGTCGATTCCGCGAGCCTTCGAGGGGTCGGGCGAATTGCCGCGGTATACGCCGCAAGCGGAGTCGCGCAGCGCGAAACCGGAAACTTCGTCCTCGCGCAAGGCGTACGGCGAAATCCGCTCCACGCCGCCGGGAACGACGCCTGACGCGGCGAGGCGGCGCAGCACGCGGACCTCGCGCACGACGAGCATCCGCCCGAGCGTCGCGCGCACGACGAGTGGGGCTCGGGAAAAGTCCTTCTCGATCCACGCGGCACCGTCAGGCGCTTCGACGCGCCAGACGAGCGCGTTCAGCGGACCGCCGGAATGGATGAGGATGCGCTTTGCGCCGCCAGCGACGGAACCATCGGCGCCCGCGGCGGCGGGGCGCTCAGGCGGCGGCGCGCCGTGCGAGCCGCCGCTCGTTTCGGCCCGCGGCGCACCGCGGGTACCGCTCTGGCACTCTTCCGTTCCGTCCATGCGCGCAATCATACCATGTTCGCCCCGTGCGCGAAAGCGGCACCGCGCGCCGCGGGCGCGCAAAGCCACGGCTACAGCGCGTCGAAGGCGAAAACGTGGGCGTTGCCGCCGCCCCAGGTCGATTCGACCACGAGGCGGAGGGCGTCGGCGTCGACGGGCGCGGGGAACATGACGCGCCGGAAGCGCAGGAAGTTTTCGCGATCGGCGAAGACCGTGTGCCATTCGCCGCCTGTGCGGGCCTCGATGCGGAAGGCACGGGCGAGAGGCGGCGGCATTTCGGCGCGCTCGGTCGTGGCCTCGAGCTTGCGCATGCGCTTGCCGGTGAAGGACATCTGCGAGTCGAATACGAGGCGCGCGCCGGAAATGCGTTGCGGGGCGCCCCATTCGTAGATTGCGCAGGAGGGAGCCTGCGCACCGGCCGGCGCGAGCCAGAGACCGTTCTCGGCGCCGTCGGGCGTATCGCGGTCGATTCCGCTGCGCAGGACGTTGACCGCAGGCGAGCAGCGGGCGGAAAGGGTGAGCGACGACGGGCGGCGCCAGCGGTACGGGAGCATGCAGTCGTCGTCCTCCAGCGCCGCCTGGAGAGCCGGGATCAACGACGGACGGGGGGCCGCGCCCCCCGAACCCCCTGCGGCGCGCTCGGCGGATGCGCTGCCGTACAGCTCCGCCGGCAGGATGCCGTGCTGTATGCACATCGCCGCGGCGGTGCCGACGGCCTGCCCGAGCGCGGCGCAGGTGCCCATCACGCGTGTCGCGGAGAGTCCCATGTGGGTGCAGGAAATGTCGCGTCCGGCGAACAGCAGATTCGGGACGTTCACGGAGTGGAGGCAGCCGAAGGGGATGCCGAAGGGCGAAGGGCAGCCGTATTCGACGGAAATGCGGCCCTTTTTGAAGAAGGCGTCGGGATGGTGGTCGTCGAGCGTCCAGCCGCCGTAGGCGACGACATCGGGGAAGCGGCCGCCGGAGGTCACGTCGCCCTGGGTGAGTATGTGCGGGCCCACGAAGCGGGTCGATTCGCGCTTGCCGGGCAGGGCGCCGATCCAGTCGAGCTCGTAGCCGCGGCCGCGGCCGTCCGGGTGGTTCTTGATGTATTCCCAGACGCCCCAGGCTATTTTCTTGAGTTCGGCCTGGATCTCGTTGGCGTCGGCGATCGTGTCGAGATTGCCGCCGTATTCGATCCACCAGAAGTTGTTTTCCTCGGGGTAGAGGCGCAGGTAGTTCACGCGCCTGGCGCCGTCGGGCGGCGGGGGCTCGTCGGCGGGACGGGCGAAATCGGCGTCGGTGAAGTGGTACGCGCCCGGCGGCGCGCGGAAGGGGTGGTGCTCGGAGGTGCGGCGCAGCTGCAGGAGGATGGAGTTGCCCATCGTGCGGCGGTCGCCGCCCTGCTTGAGGCAAGTTTCGCCGAATTCGGAGGGGTCTTCGCGGCCGTGGCGGAACTCGGCGCCGGAGAGATGCAGGATGCCGTCGCCCGAGCAGTCGGCGAAGAGACGGCCGGAGATGCGGTAGCGGGTCTGGGAGTTGGAGTTCCAGGCGAGGACGGCGGAGATGGTTTTATCCGCCATCTCCACCGCGAAGACGGAGGTGTTGAGAAGGAGGGTGATGTTCGGCTCGGCGCGGACGGTCGAGAGCAGGACGTCGTCCCAGAGCGTGTAGCGCAGAAGTGGATTCAGGTAGAAGTTGCGCAGCTGCAACTCTTCGAGGATGCCGGCCTCCTTGTTGCAGTCGCCGTGCGCGCCCATGATTCCCATGCGCATCTCGCTGGATGC
>JAFUXX010000253.1 GCA_017476965.1 Kiritimatiellia bacterium
CGGCGGACACGCGGGACGCCGCCGCGGCCGCCGCGCAGGCGCTCGAATGCTTCGACGCGGGCGCGGACGTAGTCCGCTTCGCCGTGCCGGACGCCGCCGCGGCGGCCGCTCTGCGCGAAATCAAGCGCGCGCTCGGGCCGAGTCGCCCCATCGTCGCTGACCACCACTTCGACCACCGCCTCGCGATCGCCGCGCTCGAAGCGGGCGTGGACGGCCTCCGCATCAACCCCGGCAACATCGGCTCCGCCGCGAAGGTGCGCGAAGTCGCCGCCGCGGCGAAGGACCGCGGCGCGCCGATACGCGTCGGCGTCAATGCCGGGTCGCTCGAAAAGGACCTGCTCGCCAAGTACGGCGGCGCCACTCCCGAAGCGCTCGCGGAGAGCGCGCTCGCCGAAGTCGGGCTCCTCGAAGACGCCGGCGCCGACGCGATCAAGATCAGCGTGAAGGCGTCCGACGTCGCGCGTTGCG
Organism: Kiritimatiellia bacterium; assembly: GCA_017476965.1. Lineage (GTDB taxonomy): Bacteria > Verrucomicrobiota > Kiritimatiellia > RFP12 > UBA3636 > UBA3636. The sequence goes on from JAFUXX010000253.1 coordinate 469, forward strand.
TCGCCGCGTACCGGCTCGTTTCCGCGCGAACGGACCGTCCGCTCCACGTCGGCCTCACGGAGGCGGGGACGCTCCGCCGCGGCACGGTCGCGTCCGCCGCCGCGATCGGCATCCTGCTCGCGGAAGGCATCGGCGACACGATCCGCGTTTCCCTCACCGCGCCGCCGGTCGAAGAAGTCCGCGCCGGGCTCGCGCTGCTGCGCGCGCTCGGGCTGCGCGGCGGCGGAGCCGACGTCACGAGCTGCCCCACTTGCGGGCGGACGCGCTGCGACCTTTTCGGCACCGCGGCCAAGGTCGAATCCGCCCTGGAAGCGCTGTACCGCGAGGAGCCGGACCTGCCGCGCCCGCGCGTCGCCGTGATGGGCTGCGTCGTGAACGGCCCCGGCGAAGCGCGCGACGCGGATCTCGCGCTCGTCGGAGGCGAGAAGGAGTTTTTCCTCTATGCGCGCGGCGAACGCCTCGCGCGTTTTCCCGAACAAGAAGCCGTCGGACGCCTGGTCGAGGCAGTGCGTTCGGCGGCGCGCAACGCGAGGCAGAACGCATGAACACGCAGGGTTCCGTTCCAACGCCGTCTCCGGCCAACGCGCGGTTCGATCCGGGACGCGTGCCGGCAAATCCAGCAGAGCGCGGAGTGCGGAAAATCCGCCGCCTGCACGTGCTGGACGATTTTCTCGGGCTCTGGCTCGCGTACGGCCTCGCCTATCTGTCGCGCTTCGGCTTCAACCTCGACCCGCTCCGCGTGCTGGCCGAGACCCCGAGCGCGGACGCCGCCGCGATGCGCTCGCACTACGCGGTGTCGTACGCGATTTCGTCGCCGCTGTACGTTTGCGTCCTGTTCGTTCCGCTCGTCCTGCTCTACGCAATCTTCGGCCTGTACGAAGGCGACAGGCGCCTGCGCCACACGCACCTGCTGTGGGGGCTGCTCGTCGCGAACTCCGCGGTCCTCGCGGCGATGGCGACGGTGCTCTTCTTCCGCAAGGACTCGTGGCACATGCGCAGCTTCCTGCCGCTGGTGCTGCTGCTCGACGTTCCATGCACGTGGGCGATGCGGCGCGTCACCAACTCCATCGTGGACCGCATCCGCCGCCGCCACGGGACGCTCCTGCTGCGCTCGCTGCTCGTCGGCGGCGGGCCGGAGGCCGAGGCCGTGATGGCGCAGTCCGAGTCCGGCCGCCTCAAGGGCCACCGCATCGTGCGGCGCGTCCCCACTCCGGCCTCCCCGGAAGAAGCGGCCGAGCTCGTGGCGGCAGCCGCCGCCGAGCGGTACGCGACGGTCTTCGTGATGCCGGAGGAAACGGCGTCGGACGACGTCCGCCGCACGATTCTCGGGATGGCGACCTGCGCCGGGATGGAGGCGATCGTCCTCTTCCCGCGCTTCCTGCGCCTGCACAACCCGTTCGAGTACGGCGACTCCGTGCACGGGCTGCCGCTCGTCCACTTCTCCATGCCCGGCCGGCACTTCGCGCCGTCCAAGTGGCGCAACGCGCTCGAATCCGTCGCGGCCGCGGTCGCGATCGTCGTACTCTCGCCGGTCATGCTCGCCGCGGCGCTCGCCGTGAAGCTGGAGGACGGCGGACCGGTCTTCTTCCGCCAGGACCGCTACGGCGTCGGCGCGGAGAAGTTCAAGATGTGGAAGTTCCGCACGATGTGCGTGGACGCCGAATCGAAGCTCGCCGCGCTGAAGTCGAAGAACGAGACCGACGGCGCGCTCTTCAAGATGCACGACGACCCGCGCGTGACGCGCGTCGGGCGTTTCCTGCGCAAGACGTCGATCGACGAGCTGCCGCAGCTCTTCAACGTCCTGCTCTGGCAGATGCGCTTCGTGGGGCCGCGTCCCCTGCCCTGCGCCGACATGGACCCCTACCTCGGCTCGTGGCAGGGCTTCAGGCAGAGCGTCCCGCCCGGCATCACCTGCATCTGGCAGGTGACGGGCCGCAGCGACATCGGATTCGACAGCATGGCGCTGCTCGACATCTGGTACGCGCTGAACCGCAACTGGATGCTCGACGCGCGGATCGTCCTGCGCACGTTCTGGGCCGTCCTCTTCACCCGCGGAGCCTACTGACAAAACCGCGCTTTTCGGCTATCATGCCGCCACACGCGAACGAAAGACGATTTTCGATGATTTCCTGGAACCCAGCCCTGGCGCGCCGCCACCTCCGGACGCTGCACGACTTCTCCGACGAGGAGATGATGCAGCTCGTCGACCTGGCCATCGCCCTCAAGGCCCGCAAGGACGCGGGCACGAGGGGCGACCTGCTGCGCCGCCGCAACATCGCCCTCATCTTCGAAAAAGGCTCCACCCGCACGCGCAACTCATGCGTCGTCGCGGCGCAGGACGAAGGGGGCTGCGCGCAGTACCTCGGCGGCCACGAGACCCACTTCGGCCACAAGGAGAGCGTGAAGGACTCCGCCCGCGTCCTCGGCCGCCTCTACGACGACATCCTCTTCCGCGGGTTCAAGCAGGACACCGTCGAGCAGCTCGCGCGCTGGAGCGGCGTTCCGGTCTGGAACGGCCTCACGGACGAGAGCCACCCGACGCAGATCCTCGCCGACCTCATGACGCTCAAGCAGCGCTTCGGCGAGATCCGCGGGCGCAAGGTCGTCTACGTCGGCGACGGCCGCAACAACGTGGCCAACTCCCTCATGGCAGGCTGCGCCAAGGCAGGCGTGAACTACGTGAACTGCACCCCGGCCGAGCTGCTGCCCGACCCCGCCCTCGTCGCCCGCGCCCGCGAGATCGCCGCCCGCAACGGCTCGACGGTCGAGGTCGAGACCGATCCCGCGACCGCGGTGCGCGGCGCCGACGCGCTCTACACCGACGTGTGGGTATCGATGGGCGAAGAGGACAAGACCGCGGAGCGCATCCGCCTCCTGCGCCCGTACCAGGTGAACATGGAGCTCTGCCGCGCGACCGGCAACCTCGGCTCCGGCCTCGTGTTCCTGCACTGCCTGCCCGCGTTCCACGACGACGAGACCGAGGTCTCGAAGGACACCGGCGCCCTCGAAGTGACGGACGACGTTTTCGAAAGCGGTTTTTCCGCCGTCTGGGACGAAGCGGAAAACAGGATGCACACCATCAAGGCTCTTTTCGTATCGGCAATCGGCGATCCCGCGGCCGGCTAGGACCGGGCCGCCCGCCACGACCGGGAAGGACAAACGACACACATGAAAACCACAACTTGCTTCATCGCCATGGCCGCGGCCGCCGCGGCTCTCGCCGGATGCGGCCGCAAGGCCGAATCCCCCGCCGACGCGGAATCCCCCGCCGACGGCGAAAGCGCCGAGGCTTTCGTCCCGTTCGACGACAACAAGCTCTTCGACCTCTACGTCGAAATCGACGGCATCCTCCAGGGCGGCGACACCAACGCAGCCACGGCGAAGTTCGTCTCGGCGCTCGAGGATCCGGAATACGAGCCCGCCGCCGCGCAGATGTTCGGCACGTTCATGCGCTTCCTCGCGTACACGGACCAGCCCGAAGTCGCGAAGGCGCAGTACCTCGCCGCGCTCCGCACCGCGCCCGACAAGGCCCGCCCGTCCCGCGACTTCATCTACGGCTGGCTCATGGACACCGGCCGCTCCGAAGAGGCGCTCGACTGGGCCCGCTCCCTCCTCGCGCAGGACATCCCCGAGGACCTCCGCCTCCAGGCCGCGGACTGGCTCGTCACCGGGCTGCTCTCCACCGGCGACCCCGACGGCGCGGCCAAGGCGCTCTCCGACGCGATCGCCCGCTTCAAGCCGGAGGACTTCGCCCCCGTCGCTATCCGCATCGGCCAGTCCGCGCTCGACCAGGGCGACGTCTCGTGGTGCGAAAAGCTCCTCGCCGCGATCTCCGGCGCCGGCCTCGCCGACGACCCCGCCTACGCCGCTTCCGGCGACGTCCTGCGCCTGCGCATCCTCGCCGCCAAGGGCGACTGGGCCGGTGCCGCCGCGGCGCTCCCGGCAATGGCTTCCCGCGTCTCCGACGCCAAGCTCTCGCAAGCCCTGCGCGCGGTGTTCCGCACCGCGGACAACGCCGCCGCCCCAGCCGGCGCTGACGCCGACGCTCTCGCCGTCGTCGAGTCGCCCGAGTTCGAAAAGCTCGAAGCCACGCGCGCCCTCGCCGTGCGCACCTGGGCCAACGGCCCGTTCAAGGTGCCCGAGCTCGGCCACGCCGCGTTCCCCGGCCGCCTCGAAAAGCTCGTTTCGCTCCGCGTCCCGCCGAAGGTGCTTTCGTCCGTGTTCGCGCGCCACTTCTACGAGATTTCGGACGACACCGCGCTCCTGCGCCAGGTGATGGAGCTCGAAAAGTCCATCCGCGCGATGATGTCGGAGGAGGAAGCCCGCTCCATGCTCGTCGGCTACGAGCTCGACGCCGCGTTCCTGCTCGACGACTTCGCCGCCGCCGAGAAGATCATCGAAAACGGCGTGCCGGACCACGACGCCGCCTGGCACAAGCTCACGCTCGCCAAGATCCGCGCCCACAGGGCGGACGCCGAGGGCCGCTATGCGGACTCCGCCGCGCTCTTCGAGGAGTTCATCTCCCTCCTGCCCGACGAGGACCAGTCCGACCCCACTTCCGGCATCTCCTTCTCCCGCCAGACGCTCGCAGGCAACAACTACAAGCGCAGCGCCCGCCTCTGGGAGAAGGCCGGCCAGCCCGAAAAGGCCGCCGCCGCCCGCGCCGCCGCCCGCAAGGCGTACGCCGAAGCTCTCGAAAACAACAAGGCCGGCGAAGAAACCGAAGCCTACATCCGCAAGGAAGCCGCCGAACTGGACGAGTGAAGGTCCGGCGCAGAGGAGACACGAAATGAAGAACAACCGATCCGCAGTTTCCCGCGCCGCGCGCGAAGCGGCGTTCACGCTCGTCGAACTCCTGCTCGTCGTGGCGATCCTCGGCGTCCTCGCCGGCGTGGCCATCTTCAACGTCGGCGGCAAGATGGGCGAAAGCCAGATCGCGGCCTGCCGCGCCAGCATCGCCACGATCAAGACGGCCTGCGACGCGTACGAGATCAAGACCGGCAAGTACCCCGAGTCGGTCGACGTGCTGCTCCAGCCCGTCGGCAACGGCGCCCCGCTGCTCGACACCAACGCGAAGGCGGACCCCTGGGGCAACCCGTTCCAGATCCGCAAGAGCGGCTACTCGGTCGAAATCCGCTCCGCCGGTCCCGACGGCGCGTTCAACACCGAGGACGACATCACCAACGCCCAGTAGAGTCCCCGCGGCGGCGCAAGCCGCCCTCGCGCCGCAATGCACCGCCGCGCTTTCACGCTCGTCGAGCTGCTCGTCGTCGTCGCGATCGTCGGTGTCGCGGCGGCGATCGTCGGTCCCCGCGTGGGCCCCATGCTCGCGGGCGGCCGCCTGCGCGTCGCC
>JAFUXX010000026.1 GCA_017476965.1 Kiritimatiellia bacterium
CTGCATCGGGCCGTCCCCCGGCAGGAGCGACCCTTCCGCCACCATTTCGGAAGCGCTCCGCGGCGGCGGGCCGGACTCCGACGCCGGCGCCGGGGACGGGCAGGGCGAGGAGGCCGGTCCGCGTCCGGACCGCGTTGCCGCGGCGATTGCGGCGGTGAAGGAGGAGGCGTAGGCCGTGGAAGCCGGAAAGTTGCTTGGCAGGTTGCGGACCTTCGCGGTCCGGGCGTTCGGGCGCGACGGGGATCTCAAGGTTCTCGCGCTCTTCGCCGCGTTCCTGCTCTTCCAGGCCGTGAGGCCGGCGGTGAACAAGTCCGCGAGTTTCATGGTGCCCGTCTCCGTCGCTTCCGAAAACCCGCTTTGCACCGTGACGGGCGTCGACCCGGCGGAGGTCGCGGTCACGCTCGTCGGGCCGCAGGAAGCGCTCGCCGCGCTCAACCAGGCCGGGCTCGCGTTTTCGCTCGTTTCCCGCAACCCCGATTTCCGCGCCCGCGAAAGCGTGCCGCTCCGCGCGGAGGACCTCTCCGGCGCGGGCCGCCTCCGCGTCGCCGGCGTTTCCCCGGCGAGCGCGATCGTTTCTTTCGACCGCCTCGGCAACTGGGTCACGACGAACTACGTCGCCACGCCGCGCCTCGTCGGCTCGCCGCTGCAGAGCACGGCGCGCGTCGTGATGCCCGCCGCGCTCGAAGTGCGCGCGTTCGGGTCCATGACGCGCCTGGAGGAGTTCAGCCGCAAGGGCATCCTGCTCCCCACCTCGCCGGTGGACGTCGAGGGCAAGACCCAGACCTTCCAGACGAACGCCGACATCCGCATTCCGCCGGATTCCGGCATCACGTCGCTCTCGCCGTCCAATTTCCCCGTCACGGTCGAAATCACGCCCGTGCAGGTCCGCCGTCCGCAGGGCGGCGCCGTCGCGGCGCCTACGCTCATTTCGGAAAAGGAGGCCGCCGCCGCGGCCGAAGCGCCGGAAGAAGAACCGGCCGCGCCGCCGGAGCCCGAGGAGCCCGGCGAGCCTGAGGACCTCCTCACGCCGGAAGAAAAACAGGCCCGCGCCGCGGCGGATTCAGACGCGGCCGCGGACGAAGGGGAGTGAGCGCCGTGCCCGCCGATTCGTACAATCCGGACATCGCCCGCCGCGACCTGAAGTACTACATCTTCGACTGGGACGACAACATCCTGCGGATGCCGACATACATCCACATGGAGCGCCGCCTCGCGGACGGCTCCTGGGTGCCCCACCTCGTTTCGACCGCGCTCTTCTCCGTGATCCGCAAGGATTCGGAGCGCTACCGCCCTCCGGGAGGCGACTGGGAAAAGGCGTTCGTCGAGTTCCGCGATTCCGCCTCGTGCGACGAGTCCAAGTTCCTCGCGGACGCCCGCACCGCCATCGACCGCCTCCTCGCGGGCGCGGACCGCACCCCGCCCTCTTTCAACACTTTCCGCAAGACGCTCCGCGAGGGCCGCATCTTCGCCATCGTCACCGCCCGCGGCCACAGGCCCGAATCGCTCCGCCGCGGCGTGGAGATGTTCATCGACCGCATCCTGACGCCGCGCGAGCGCGATGAGATGGTCCGCAACCTGCGCGGCTACATCGTGTGCTACGAGGGCGAAAAGGCCAACGCCGCCATGTCGGACGCGGAGGTCGTGGACAACTACCTCTCGATGAACCGCTACCACGCCGTGACCAATCCCGATTTCATCGCGGCGGTCAAGGCCGCTGAGTTTCCCGGCGCCGACGAACCGGAGAAGCGCAAGCAGTTCGCGATCCTCGATTTCCTCGACTGGCTCTTCAAGATGGTGGAGCGCATCGGGGCCAACAGGCCGATAAGCGTCGGCTTTTCGGACGACGACCCCGGCAACGTCGCCGCCGTGGCCGATTTCATCCGCCACACGCTCGCGGAACGCTTCCCCGCCGTCAAGTTCGTGGTGTACGACACGTCGGACCCGGACGTGGAAAAGGGCCACAAGCTCGTCGTTTCCGGCCAGCTGCCGCTCTTTTAGCATCCCGCTTTCCGCTCCGCCGGCCTTGACCTTTCCGCGCAACCACCTTTTTTCGTTCTTCACGCCGTCGGCCGTCGCCGCTTCGGCGGCCGGTCTCGCGGCTTTCGCCGTCCGGCGGCCGCGCCTGTTCTTCCGCCTCGCGGCGGCGGCCGCGCGCGACC
>JAFUXX010000254.1 GCA_017476965.1 Kiritimatiellia bacterium
CCCGGCCGCCGGGCGCGCCGCCGCTAGGCGGGCACGGCGCGGATGGCGGCGAGCAGGTCGCCGTATTCTTCGAAAGCCGGGATGTCGGGATTCGCGGCCTTTATCGCCGGCGTGCTGCGGAAGAGGAAGCCCGCCTTCGACGCGCGGATCATCGCAAGGTCGTTGTGGCTGTCGCCCGCGGCGACGGTTTCGAACCCGATCGACTGGAGCGCGCGGACGGTCGAGAGCTTCGACTGCGCCACGCGCATCCTGTACCCGGAAATCGTGCCGTCCGGCGCCGTTTCGAGCGTGTTGCAGAAGAGCGTCGGCCACCCGAGCTTGCGCATGAGCGGCGTGGCGAACTGTTCGAACGTGTCGCTGATCAGCACGACCTGCGTTTCGGCGCGCAGGGCGTCGAGAAACGCGCGCGCGCCTTCGAGCGGCTCTATCCCCTCGATAGTTTCGCGTATCTGCCGCAGCCCGAGCCCGCGGCGGCGGAGCACGTCGAGGCGGAACGCCATGAGCTTCGCGTAGTCGGGCTCGTCGCGCGTCGTGCGGCGCAGCTCGGGCGCGCCGACGGCGTCCGCGAACGCGATCCAGATTTCGGGAACGAGGACGCCCTCTACGTCGAGACAGACGATTTTCACTTTCTTCCGGACTTTCGGTTGCGCGGTCTAGTCGCGGATTTCGCCGGACTTGAGGCGGCGGAAGTAGTCGCGCGTCAGGCGGCCGACGGTCGGCGAGAGCAGGACGAGCGCCACGAGGTTCGGGAACGCCATGAGGCCGTTGAACGTGTCGGCGATGCCCCACACGACGGAGACCGTGAGGTACGGCCCGACGAACACGACCATCACGTAGAGCAGGCGGTAGATTTTCACGATCGCCTGGTTCTTCGTGCCGACGAGGTATTCGAGGCACTTCTCGGAGTAGTAGTCCCACCCGAGGATCGTCGTGAACGCGAAGAACGCCAGCGCCACGGAGAGGAAGAGCGGCCCGACGATTTCGGAGTGCGGCAGGAACGAGAGGCCCTTCGTGAAGGCTTCGATCGTGATGTCCACGCCCTTGAGGCCGAGCGACGGCTCCCACGCGCCGGTGACGACGATCGCGAGGCCAGTCATCGTGCAGATGATGATCGTGTCGATGAACGTGCCGGTCATGCACACGAGGCCCTGGCGCACCGGCTCGTTCGTCTTGGCCGCGGCGGCGGCGATCGGCGCGGAGCCGAGGCCCGCTTCGTTGGAGAAGATGCCGCGCGCGATGCCCTTCTGCATCGCGATGAAGATCGTGCCGACCATGCCGCCGGTGAACGCCTCGGGGTTGAACGCCGCGCGCACGACGAGCTCGAGCGCCGCCGTCACTTTCGAGAGGTTGCCGAGCAGCAGGAACGCGCAGATCGCCACGTAGAAGACGGCCATGAACGGCACCACGACCGTCGAGACGCTCGCGATGCGCTTGAGGCCGCCGATCACCACGAGGCCCACGCACGCCGTGACCACGACGCCCGTGACCGCGAGCGCCCACGAGTAGTGCGCGCCGAAGAGGACGAAGCCCGGGGCCGCGGCGCCCTTGTAGACGCAGAGCTGGAAGAAGCGGTCGGAAGCCGACGTGATGCCCTGGATCTGCGTGATCGTGCCGATGCCCATGATGCCGGCCACCACGCCGAACACGGCGAAGAGCACGGCGAGCCACTTCCAGCCCTTGCCGAGACCCTTTTCGATGTAGTAGAACGGGCCGCCGAGGACCTTGCCGTCGGGGCCGACTTCGCGGTAGCGCACGGCGAGCGTGCCTTCGGCGTATTTCGTCGCCATGCCGAAGAAGGCCGCGACTTCCATCCAGAAGAGCGCGCCGGGGCCGCCCGTGCCGATAGCCGTCGCGACGCCGACGATGTTGCCGGTGCCGATCGTGGCGGAGAGCGCGGTGCAGAGCGCGCCGAAGCTCGTCACTTCGCCGTGGCCGTCCGATTCCGTGAGGAACGTGTACTTGAACGCGCGGCGGAGGTTGAGCAGGTGCACGAAGCGCAGCACGCACGTGAGCAGGATGCCCGTCACGAGGATCGCGCCGATGAGCGTCGGGCCCCACACCCAGTCGTCGGCCTTGCCCACGACGTCCGTGAGCGTTTCGAGCCAGCCGGACGACGCTTCCGTCGTGGCGGCCACGTCGCTCGCTTCGGGCGCCGTCACTTCGGACGCCACCGCCGCGAGTGCGGTCTGTTCGTGGGCTTTGGGTTCTTGCGCGGATGCGCACGTCGCCGCTGCGAAAAGCGCGGCTGCGATCAAGGCGAACGTCTTTTTCATGTCGTTGTCTTCGGTCTTTGGAAAACGGAACGGAGGACCCGGGCCTTCGCGCGCGCCTCCGCGCGGGCGAAGAGCTTGCGGCGGGCGGCGATGCGCCAGGCCGGGTCTTTCGGGAAATCGGAGAAGGACTCCACCCCGCGCAGCAGCGGGTCGTCGCGCTCCACGCCGAGCGTCTGGAGCAGCGCGTAGTCCTGCATCGCTTCGGAGAACACTTCCCAGCGCATCGAATCGACGGGCCCCTCGGCCCCGGGATACACGAGGAACGTGTCGCCGTGGGCCCAGTTCGGCCAGGCCTTTCCGTCCGTCACCGCGAACGGGTCGATCGGCGTGCGCGTGCCGCCGACGTTCCAGTAGTTGTATCCCCAGTGCAGGAATCCGAGGAACGGCCACCGCCGGAAGAGGAACCCGTGCATGGCGACTTTCGGGAGCGGCGTGTCGAGCAGGTGGTTCAGGAACTCGCCGCGCGGTCCGCAGCAGTAGTAGCACCAGCTCGCGATGCCGGCTTCGGCGAACCGGAGCGCCGTGCTTGTGCTCGGCACCGGCATGTCGACCAGCCCTTCTTTGGCGAACTCGATCTGCGAAAGCGCGTCCATGAACTTCATCCACGGCGCGATTTCGCGGACCATCGCCCGCGCGGCGGCGTAGTTGGCGCGGGCTTCGTCGCCGTGCGGCTCGTCGGAAAGGTGGAAGAGCGACGCGCCGAGGATGCGCTCCTTGCGCAGGAAGTCGCGCAGCTCCGGAAGGAGCCGCGAGAGAAACGCGCGGTAGAGGTCCGACGTGGCGGGCGTTTCGGGGTCCCACAGGAGCCGTTCGCCCTCGCCCTGTCCTTCGTAGATGCGCAGCGCGTGCTTGCAGCCCCACTGCGCGAAGAGGTGGCACCACTCGAACTTTTCGATTCCGCACTTTTTCGCGGTCCGCACCCAGCGCCGGACGTCCGTCCAGTCGAATTCCCATCCGCCGCCGCGCGCCTTAGCGACGCGCAGCAGCTGCGACGGACGCTTCACGCCGTCGAGCGGCGGCGTGAAGATCGGCACGTAGACGACGTTCTGGCCGTGCTCGGCCATGTCGCGGAAGTACGCGGGAACGACGCTCCAGAATTTTTCGTCGAACCCCGCCGTTCCGTACTTGTCCATCAGGCAGTCGGCGTAGAACCAGTGCGTCACGTCGAACCCGGTCCGCGGCTCGACGGCCACGGGATGCACGCGCACTTCCAGCGCGGCGCGGCGCGCCCGGCCGCGAGGGGCGCCGGCGTCGTCGAGCGGCTGCACCGCCGCGACGAGCTTGTACGTCCCCGCCTCGGCGCAGGCCTTTGGTTTGGCGGTGAACCAGAACGCGTTGGACTCGGCTTGCGGCAGGAGCGTTTCGGATTCGTCGAAAAGCGGATCGGGCACGAACCCCGGAATGCGCCCCAGGCCGTCCTCGTCGAGCGGATCGGACAGCACCGGCGTGTTGTGGTGCGGCACCGGCACGAAGCCGACGCGCCGCACGCGCAGCGTCCACCCTTC
>JAFUXX010000255.1 GCA_017476965.1 Kiritimatiellia bacterium
GCCGGGTTTGAGTCCGCCGACGCCGGGAAGATTTACATCGGCGATACGCTGGTGAACGACCCCGAGGCGCGGATCGCCGTGCCGCCGGAAAACCGCGGGCTGGGCGTGGTATTTCAGGATTACGCGGTCTGGCCGCACATGACCGTGTTCGAGAACGTCGCGTACCCCTTGAAAATCGCCAAGCGGCCGAAGGACGAGATCCATGAGCGCGTGATGCGCATGATTGACATCGTCGGCATGAACGGCCTTGACAAACGCCTGCCTTCGGAACTTTCCGGAGGTCAGCAGCAGCGCGTCGCCCTCGCCCGCGCCCTCGTCGCCGACCCGGCGCTCCTGCTCCTTGACGAGCCGCTGTCGAACCTCGACGCGAACCTGCGCGAGGAAATGCGCTTCGAGATCAAGGAACTGCAAAAGAAGCTCGGCGTCACGGTGCTCTATGTCACCCATGACCAAGAAATCGGCCTCGCCATCTCCGACCGTGTGGCCATCATGAACGCCGAAGGCGCAATCCAGCAAATCGGAACGCCTTGGGAAATCTTCGAGAAGCCCGTGAATCCCTTCGTGTTCAACTTCATGGGCATCGCGAACTTCATCGACGTGCGGCGGGACGGCGGCGCGTTCCTCGTCGGCAACGGCAGCCAACCGATGCCTTGGGAAACGCCCGCAGGCGACGCCACCGAATGGGTCGCGGCCTTCCGCCCGTCGGATGTGCGCATCGCGCGGGGCGGCGACGGGCTGCACGGCGTGATTCGCCGCGCAAATTTCCTCGGCGCAATGATGGATTATTTGATAGAGATTGACGGTACGCATCTCCGGACGAGCCTCGAAACCCATCACGCCATCGCGCAGAATTTGATGTTCAATGCCGGGGATGAATGTTCGCTGTCGTTTTTGAGCCTGCATTGGTTTGAAAAGGAAGCCTTGAAGGGGGTGCTTGAGGCATGAACACGAAAAGCTCCTTCGGCGTGGCACAGGTCATTTTGTTCCTGTCCATCGCCATCCTCGTTGTCGTGGTCGCGTTCCCGGTGCTCCTGATCCTGTTCAACGCATTCTGGGTGGAGGATCATTTCAATTTCTCCGGCGCGATCGAGATTCTGAAAGAACCGGAAACTTTCAAGGCATTGATGAACTCTCTGATCATCGCCGGTATGTCCACCATCGGCTCCACGATTGTCGGCACCTTCTTCGCGTGGCTTGTCACGCGGACGGATATGCCGCACAAACGGTTCATGAAGAGCATGTTCCTCGTGCCGTTCATGCTGCCGTCCTTCATCGGCGCGATGGCTTGGAAGATGCTGCTCTCGCCGAACGCCGGATTCATCAACCGTTTCTTCATGGACAACCTCGGCTTTGACGGCCCGATTTTCAACCTTTACAGTTATTATGGCATTTCCGCCGTCGAAGTCATGTATCTCTTCCCGTTCGTCTTCATCCAAGTCTGCGGCGCGTTGGAGCGCATGGACCCGACGCTGGAGGAATCGGCGCGCATCTCGGGCGCGGGGCTCTTCACCATCACGCGGAAAATCACGATCCCGTTGGTGCTGCCCTCGATCCTTTCCGGCGCGCTCCTCATCATGCTGTACTCGATGGCGCACTTCGGCACCGTTGCCGTCCTCGGCATCGAGAACGGCATCTACAACATCCCGGTTCTGATTTACGAGCGCATCCACCAGTCGGGCGGCTCCTTCGAGTCCATCCGCACGGGCACCGTGCTCGCCACTGTTTTGGTCATCAGCGCGGCCTGCATCATCTGGGCGCAGCGGAAAATCCTCGGCTCCGGCCACTACCAGATCATCGGCGGCAAGAGCTTCCGCCCGATGGAGCTGAAGCTCCGCGGCCTCAAGTACCCGCTGATGTTCTTCTGCTTCGCGTA
>JAFUXX010000256.1 GCA_017476965.1 Kiritimatiellia bacterium
TCCCCGGCAACCGCTTCCGCGGAGCGCGCGGCGCCGGAGGCGTCGCGCCACGTCAGGCGGTAGCGTCCCTTGAAACCGCGGAAGGCGACCTCGCCGCCTGGACCGGCGACGACGGTCGCGCGCGTGCGCCACTCGCGGTTGACGAGGTCGTCGAGCGCGAAGTACGCCTTCTTGGGAGTCATGTCGCGGTGGAAGAGTCCGGAGACCGAAGGCTCGCGCGGCGCGCCGCAGTCGTCGACCGCGTTCCACCACGTGATCGCGGCCATGTCCGGCAGCGAAAACCAGAGGCGGTAGAGGTTGCGCGTTACTTCCGCCTGGACGCGCTCGCCGCGCTCGTCGCCGCCTGGCGACGAGACCGTGATTTCGGAGAGGTGGATCGGCAGGCCGGGGCGCGCGTGCGCCGCGGCGATCTGGGCGCGCACCTGCGCGGGGGAGCGCAGCTCGGAGCCCGCGGCGATGCGGTCCACGTCGGCGGGGTTGAACAGGTGCATCTGCATCCCCTGCAAGTCGATCTTGTCGCCGAGCGCGAGCTGGTCGCGCGTCTGCCCGGCGTAGACCGGATCGAGCTGGTAGTCGTTGATCGAAAGCACGCTCTTCGCGGGAAACGCCTTCATGCACTCGCGGAAGGCCCAGTGGCAGTAGTCGCCGGGCATCCAGGTGTGGCGGAAGCTGCGGGCAAGCGCCGAGCCGGGCACCAGGTTCCCCATGGCCAAGTCGCCCGCGCTTTCGTTGCAGACGTCCCAGCTGTCCATGCGCCCGCCGTAGCGCGCTGCGAGGGCGGCGATGCGGCGGCGGTGCGCGGCCGCGACCGCCTCGGGGAACTCCGCGGGGAAGCGCTTCAGCACTTCTTCCATCGGCTGCACGAAGACCGACACGCCGGAGCGGTCGTCGGTGAGCATCTCGGCGAGGATTTCGCGCGGGAGCTTGGCCATGAGCCAGTCGGGGTAGTGCCACTGCGGATTGGACCAGACGATGGGGTGGCCGTGCTTCCAGACGCCCTTTTCTTCGCAGAAGCGGACGCACGGCTCGCTCGGAGGACGCCGCCAGAAGCGCTGCGCCTTCGGGTCGGGGCAGGCGTTCCACCACTCTTCGGAATCCTCGGGCGCGGCCTCGAAGCGCATCTTGCCTTCGACCGGCTCGAACGGACGCCAGTAGAACGCGATCGTGGCGGAGTTGAAGAGAGCCCCGTCCGCGAACGTGCCGCTCCAGAGCGCCTTGTGGCGCTCGTTGCGTTCGTGCGAACCGAGCTGGTCGAAGTTGAAGAGGTGCGCGCCGAAGCGGAACGCGTGCGAGACCTGCTCGACCTGCACCTCGGCGCCGGCGGGCGCGCCGGTCGCGACGACGACGTCGGCCTTGCGGTAGCGCTCGATGTCTTCGTCGATGCGGGCCTGCTCGTCGGCGTTCCAGCGCTCGTAGTACGCGGGGGACATGACGTCCGCCGCCGCCTTGACGTCCGGCATCAGAAGTACCCCCCCTTGTCGATGATTTCCGAAATGGTGTCGCCTTGGCGCACCCACGAGAAGATGTCGATCTCGTTCTTCTCGATGCCTTCGGCGCGCAGCAGCACGTCGTACGCGATTTCGCGCGGGATGCAGAGCACGCCGTCGATGTCGCCGAAAATTATGTCGCCGGGACGGACCGTGACCTTGCCGATTTTGACCGGCACCTGGTAATGCGTGATCATGCAGCGGCCGAGCGAGCCGTTGGAGGTGCGGTAGCGGTAGAAGACCGGGAAATCCTGCTCGAGGATCTGCTTCGTGTCGCGGATGCCGCCCGCGATCACCGCGCCGCGGATGCCTTTGGTCTTCGCGGTCGCGGTCATGACCCCGCCCCAGAGCGAGGCTTCGACGTCGGAAGAAGTATCCCACACCACGACGCCGTCGGGCTTGAACTCGTCGAGCATCTGCGCGCGGAATGTCATTTCGCCTTCGATCATCACGTTCGGCGCGCTCTTCACGGTGAACGCCTCGCCGCAAACAGTCATTTCGTCGCGCAGCGGCATGATGTCGCTCGGGAGATTCTGGTCGAGGAGCGTCAGCTCGCGCATGACGTCGTTGATGCACCCGGTGTACAGGCGCTCGTAGCGCTCGCACAGTTCCTTTACCGGGATCGGGAATTGGTTTGCCGGAATCGACTGGCGCTTGGCGATCAGCCTGTCCAGTTTCATCAGACCGGCCTCTTTGGCCTTGGTCCGCATGTCGGCTAACGATGGCATGGTGTTTCCTTTGGTTGAAAATGGGGGCGAGGAGTTTTCAGAGCGACATTCCGCCGTCCACGACGACGTCGGCGCCGGTGACGTACGAGCAGGCGTCGGAGCAGAGCGCGAGAACGATTCCGGCGCAGTCTTCGGCGGTGCCGAAGCGCTTGGCCGGAATGCTCTCGCGGAGCGGATCGGCGAACGCCGGATCGGAGAGAACCTTCGCGTTGCGGTCGGTCGCGATGACGCCGGGCGTCACGGTGTTCACGGTGACGCCGCTCGCGGCCCACTCCTTCGCGGCAGTGAGCATCAGGTTCTTCTGCGCGGCCTTTGTGGCGGCGTAGATCGCGAGGCGCGGCGCGGGGCGGCCTTGATTGACGCTTCCTATCGAAACGATGCGGCCCCACCCGCGTCCGGCCATGGCCGGGCCGAGCAGCCGCACGAGCCGGAACGACGAGCGCAGGTTGGTCATGACCATGCGCTCGAATTCGCCGTCGTCGAAATCCTCGATCCTGCCGTAGCTTTGCACGGAGGCGTTCAGCACGAGGATGTCCGCGCCGGCGGCTTCCGCGGCGATGCGGGAAACGGCTTGCGAGTCGCGGAGGTCGCCGACGGTTTTGCGCGCCGCGATTCCCTCGGCGCGCGCGGCGGCGAGCGATTCTTCGAGAGCGGGGGAATCCGCCGCGCCGTGGAAGAACACCTCGGCACCGGCGCGGCCGAGAGCAAATGCGACGGCGCGGCCGATCCCGCGCGAGGAACCTGTGACGAGCGCGCGGCGGCCCGCGAGATTGAAAGGATTTGTTGCGGGTTCCATCACGACCACCTCCTGTCGTTCGACCACTCCTTGTCCCACGCCGAAGTGTCGGCCCAGGGTTCGGGGAAGTCCTTGTGGAGTTTTTCCTCGATCAGGTCTTCGTTGAGGGCTTCGATGCCGAGGCCGGGGGCGTCGGGAACCTTGACGAACCCCTTGTCGATTTCGAACGCCGGGACGATGAGATCCTTCCACCAAGGCACGTCCACGGAGTGGATTTCGAGCGCGACGAAATTGCGCGTCGCGGCGGCTACGTGGACCGCGGCCATGGCCGCGATCGGCGACTCCGCCATGTGGATGTTCATCTGCACGCCGCGCTCTTCGGCGTAGTCGCCGACCTTCTTCGTTTCGGCGATGCCGCCCGCGGTGAGGAGGTCGGGGTGCACGACTGCGAGCGCGCCGCTGTCGAGAAGCGGCTTGAAGTTTTGGAGGAGGTAGATGTCCTCGCCCGTGCCGAGCGGCACCGAAGTCGCGGCGTGGAGCTGGCGCCACATTTCGGTCTGCTGCCACGGCAGGGCGTCCTCCATCCACGAAAGGTTGTACTTTTCGAGACGGCGCGCGAGGCGGATGCAGTCCTCCAGCGGGATGTGGCCGAGGTGGTCGATCGCGAGCGGAATCTCGCAGCCCACCTCTTCGCGGCACTCGCGCAGGTAGCCTTCGAGGAAGTCGAGCCCCTTTTCGGTGACGTGGATGCCGGTGAGGAAGTGTTCGGTGTTGAAGAGGTCGTACGCCTCGCCGCGCATCGCGCGCGGGTCGATGGAGCCGTGAGGAGTCTTGACCGCGTGCTTGAGGCGGCGCATGTCGTCGAGGAATCCGAGCGGCGCGCAGAGGGCGCCGGGGACGTCCATGAGGAGCTCGATCCCGAGGTCCATCTTGAGGTACGTGTAGCCCTGCGCGACGCGTTCGCGCAGCGCGCGGCCCATGTCGCGGCCGCCGCCCTCGCTGTCGGTGTCGCAGTACACGCGCACGCGGTCGCGGAACCTGCCGCCGAGCATCTGCCAGACAGGCACGCCCCAGAACTTGCCGGCGACGTCCCAGCACGCGAGCTCGATCGCGCACACGCCGCCGGCCTGGCGCGAATCGCCGCCGAACTGGCGGATGCGGCGGAACACCTTTTCGACGTTGAGCGGGTTTTCGCCGAGGATGCGGCTCTTCAGCATCGCGGCGTAGGTGCGCGACGAGGCGTCGCGCACCTCGCCGTAGCCGACGAGCCCCTCCTGGTTGGTGAAGAGTTTTACGAGCGTGCAGCGCTTCGGCGCGCCGTCGATGTCCGCGAAGCGGATGTCGGTGATCTTGAGGTCGGAGGGATTCATGTGTTGCGGTCGGGGACTCGGGCGCCGCCGCACGAGCGGGCGGTCGAGAGGAGGAGACGTACGAGCGCGGCGTCGCCGAAACCCGTGTCGGGGACGATGAACGTCAGCGCGGCGACGACTGCGCCGGCAGAATCGCGCACCGGGGCGGAAATCGCGGAAACGGGCCAGCCGGCGATGCGGCGGCGGCCGCACCAGCCTTTGGCGCGGAGGTCGGCGAGGGCGTCGTGCAGGAAGCGGGCATTGGTCTGGGTTTCGGGCGCGGCTTTGAGAAGCGCGAGCGCCTCCGGTTCGGGGACGTCCGCGAGAAGCGCGGCGCCTGAAGAACCTTCGGCGACGGGGTAGCTGACGCCCTCGATGCCTGAAGTGAGCACCTCGCTCGGGCGCTCGGCGCGTATCGCGACGACCTGCTCGATGCCGCGGCGGAAGGAGAGCTTGCACGAGACGCCGCGCTCCGACGCGAGACGGGCGAGAACGGCGCGGGCCGAATCGAGCCACGCGGCGCGCTCGCGCAGCGCCGCCGCGA
>JAFUXX010000257.1 GCA_017476965.1 Kiritimatiellia bacterium
GACTCCCGAAGCGCTGGAGCGCCGCGCCGCGCTCGACCGCCGCGCCGCGCTGCGCGGGCGCATACCGGACTCCGTGGTGTTCGGCACGTACGCGGTCGCGTGCGTGCTCTACATCGCGGTGTGCGGCTGGCTGATCGACTGGCACCCGGGCGTCATGGCGGTGCTGGCGTTCTTCTCGTTCTGCTACACGCCGCTCATCTCGTACGTGACCGCGCGTCTCGAAGGCCTCGCCGGGCAGGTGGTCGAAATCCCGTTCATCACGGAAATCGCGTTCATCCTGTCGGGCTACGTCGGCGTGAAGGTCTGGTTCCTGCCCATCCCCAAGGCGAACTACGGCCTGCAAGTCGTGAGCTACAAGGAGGCCGAGCTGCTCGGATGCAAGTTCGGATCGATCTGGAAGGCGCAGTTCGTGCTGTTCCCGATCCTCATACTCTCCTCGCTGCTGTTCTCATCCTTCATCTGGTCGCTTGCGGAAATACCTTCCGCAATCTACCCGTACACTGAAGAAATCTGGGACTTCACGGCCAAAAACACCTGCCTCGTGTACTCCGCGACGCTCGGCGAATACTCGCAGTTTTCCGAAGCGCTCGGATGGGGACGCTTCCTCGCCGGCTTCGGCTCCGCCGGCGCGCTGATGGGCGTGCTAGGCTGGTTCGGCGCGCCGACGATGCTGTTCTTCGGAATAGTCCGCGGCCTGGGCCAGACCGCGCCCCACACCGTGGTGCCGAACTTCATCGGCGCGCTGCTCGGCAAATTCGTTTTCGAGCGCAAGTGGAAGCGCGAATGGCGCAAGATGATACCGGTAGTTTCGTCCGGGTTCTTCGTCGGAACGGGCCTGGTTTCGATCCTGTCCGTCGGATTCGTGTTCCTCGCAAAGGCTGTCTCCTCCGTGGCGTATTGACGGCGCCGCCGCGGCCCAGGGCCCCGGCGCGCGCGGAGGAACCTCCATCGATCGCCCCAAAAAACGGAGCGCGCGCGGCCGGATGCCGCGCGCGCTTGGAGCCGCGCCGGGGAAACCCCGCCGGACCGGAAAACCAACGTCAGATCTTCCTGAAAACCGACGCCATTTCGATCGCGGCGGCGGCGGCGTCCCACCCCTTGTTGCCCATCTTCGTGCCGGCGCGTTCGATGGCCTGCTCGAGGTTGTTCGCCGCGACGAGGCCGCCGGTCACCGGGGTGTCGTACTGCAAGGCGAGCTGGGTGAGCGAACGTGCGACCTGCTGCTCGATGAGGTCGGCGTGTGGCGTGGCGCCCTGGATGACGCAGCCGAGCGCCATGACGGCGTCGAACTTGCCGGTCTTGAGCAGGCGCTGCACCGCGAGCGGAAGCTCCGACGCGCCCGGCACCCGGACGAACGAAATGTCGGAGGGGGCGGCGCCGTGGCGCAGGAGGCAGTCCTCCGCGCCCTGGAGCAACTGGTCGGTGAAAAAGGAGTTGAAGCGGCTGACGGCGATGCCGAACTTCATCCCCTTGGCGGAAAGGTCACCAGCGATTTCTTTCATTGTTTTGTCCGTCCTTCCGGCATTGCGGCGGCGGGGGAATCCAGCCGCCGCTCCGCCACTAGAGTTCCATCGAAGCGTCGATTTTCGCGGCGAGTTCCGAGATCGGGACGCGGACCTGCTCCATCGAGTCGCGGAAGCGGAGCGTCACCGTGTCCTTGAGTTCGGGATGTTCCTCGCCGAGCGTGTCGAAGTCCACCGTCACGCAGAACGGCGTGCCGATTTCGTCCTGCCTGCGGTAGCGGCGCCCGATCGCGCCGGTTTCGTCCCACGCGCACTTCCAGCGGCGGCGCAGCGACCTGTAGAGCTCGCGGGCCTTTTCGCGGAGTTCCGGCTTGTTCTTCACGAGCGGCAGCACCGCGACCTTGACGGGCGCGAGCGACGGCGAGAAGCGGAGCACGGTGCGGACGTCCTCCTTGCCCTTGGAATCGACGAGCTTTTCCTCGTCGTAGGCGTTGCAGAGGAGCGCGAGCGCGAGGCGGTCCGTTCCGGCGGAGGGCTCGATGACGTGCGGCACGTAGCGCCCCTGGAAAAGCCCGTCGCAGAAAGCCTCCGCGGCGGCGGCGTCCTTG
This sequence comes from Kiritimatiellia bacterium, assembly GCA_017476965.1. Taxonomy (GTDB): domain Bacteria; phylum Verrucomicrobiota; class Kiritimatiellia; order RFP12; family UBA3636; genus UBA3636. Next base: position 2,072 of record JAFUXX010000257.1, read on the forward strand.
CCGCGGGCCGTCCAGTCCGCGACGACCTTGGCCTTGAACTCGGCCTTCTCTTCGTCGCTCTTCGCGGCGCACGCGAGGCGCAGGCGGTCGTCCATGACTTCCATGGACTTGCCGCTGTGCTTCTGGTGCTGGGTCAAATCGAAGTCGGAGCGCGCGGCGATGCCTTCGAGCTCCTGGACGCCGAACGGGAACGCGTACTCGATGTCCACGCAGGCGCGGGCGTAGTGGGCGAGCTCGTCCTTCTTCTGCCAGTAGAGGTGCAGATCCTGTTCGGGCAGGCCGGCGAGGCGGTACCACTTGAGGCGCTGCTCGACCCAGTAGCGGTGCCAGACTTCCCAGCCCCAGTCTTCCTGCGGGTCGCCCGAGAGGTCGGGATTGTCGGCGAGCGTCGCCACGTGGCCGCAGATCAGCTCGACCGCTTCGTCCGGACGGATGAAGAACTCGAGCTCCATCTGCTCGAACTCGCGCGAGCGGAACGTGTAGTTGCGCGGGTTGATCTCGTTGCGGAAGCTCTTGCCGCTCTGCGCCACGCCGAACGGAACGGCCTTGCGGCTCGTGGGCACGATGTTGAGGAACTGCGCGAAGATGGCCTGGGCCGTTTCGGGGCGCAGGTAGGCGACGGAAGAGTCGTCCTCCACCGGGCCCACGTAGGTCTTGAACATCAGGTTGAACTCGCGCGGCTCGGTGAGGTTCGCGGAGCCGCAGGCCGTGCACTTGCAGCCTTCGGGAAGCTTCCAGGCCTTGCCGTCGCGCACGAGCTTCAGCCCCTGCTCTTCGCAGAGCTGGTCGGCGCGGTGGCGCTTCTTGCAGTCCTTGCAGTCCACCATCGGGTCGGCGAAGCCGCCGACGTGGCCGCTCGCCTCCCAGATGCGGGGGTTCATGATGATCGTGGCGTCGAGACCGACGACGTCGTCGCGCCACTGCACGGTAAAGCGCCACCACGCGTCCCTGATGTTGCGCTTGAGTTCGGCGCCCATCGGACCGTAGTCCCAGAATCCGTTGAGTCCGCCGTAGATTTCCGACGACGGGAATATGAAACCGCGGCGCTTGCAGAGCGACGAAATTTGTTCGAGAGTCTTTTCCATGGCTTGAATGGCGGGCCGGACGACGACGCCGCGCGGCCGCGCGCGACGGCCAAGGAGGATACCAGAAACGGCCTTCCCGCGCAAATCGCGCGCCGCCGCCGGGCGCGCGCGGGCGGCCGGCCGGTTCAGGAAACCGAGCAGAGCAGGCCTTTGAGGTACAGGCCTTCGGGGAAGGAAAGCGCGACGGGGTGGTCCGGCCCCTGCGAAAACGTCCCCGCCGCGCGGGCGTCGCGGCCGGCGTCGAGCGCGGCTTCGGCGACCACGGTGCGGAACAGCGCGGGGTCCACGGCCCCCGAACACGAAAACGTCGCGAGCAGCCCGCCCGGCCGCAACAGCTTGAACGCGAGCAGGTTGAGGTCCTTGTACGCGCGGCAGGCCTTCGCCGCGCGCTGTTTCGTCTCCGCCAGCTTCGGCGGGTCCAGGACGATCAGGTCGAACGAGCGCCGCGAGTCGCGGAAGGAGCGGAGCTGCGTGAAGGCGTCCGCCCGGAGGACGCCGCACCGGGCGTCGCCGGCGAATCCGTTGGCGGCGAGATTCGCGGCGAACGCGTCGAGCGCCGCCGCGCTCGAATCGAGCGCGAGGACGGACTTCGCGCCGCCGCGCAGGCACGCGAGCGAAAAGCCGCCGTCGCAGCAGCAGACGTCGAGGACGTCGCGTCCC
>JAFUXX010000258.1 GCA_017476965.1 Kiritimatiellia bacterium
CGTGCGCGACGCCGCCGAGGCCCGCGATGCGCTCGCTTCGCTCGTGCGCCCGGGCGACGCGGTGCTGCTCAAGGCGTCCCGCTTCGTCGGGCTCGAACGCGCGCTTCCGGCGCACGCGGAGGGTTCCGCAAAGTGAAGCCGCTCTCCTCGCGTCGCATCGTCCGCTTCCTCGCCGCGGCCGCGCTTTGCGCCGCGGCTGCTCTCTCCCCGCGCATTGCCGCCGCCGCGAACGCGGCCCTGCCGGAAATCGGCGGATGGCCCGGAATCGTCGAAAAGGAAGGCACCGGCACTGGCGACGACCGCTGGTTCTCGGACCCGCTCGACCTCGAACCGAACGCCACGTACGCGCTTTCGTTCGACTGGGCGCGCGACGGGGGATCGGCGGGCCTAGGCGTTGCTGGAAGCGACGCCGTGAACGTCGATTTGAAACCCGTGCGGAAAGGGTGGATCCACGAGTGTTTCGCGTTCCGCACCCGTGCCGGAGCGAAAGGCGGCGCGGAGCGCATCCACTTCGGGCAGTGGCACGCGACGGGCACTCTTTCGTACAAGTCGCCGCGCCTCGAAAAGGTGCATCCCGCCTACGAGCGCGGCGCGGACGGCACGGAGCTCGGCGCCGGCGAATGGATCGAAGGTCGCGACTACAAGTTCGAAACCGGGTTCCGCGGATTCGGCAAAAACGACTGCCGGCCGTTCGACTGGGCGACCAACGCCTGGTTCAACAACGTCGGCTGGGTGCTCAACACCAAAAGCGAACTGCGCTGGGCGCACAAGGTGGCGGGGCGGCGCTTCGTTTCCGCGACGGCGAAAATCACGTGCAACTGGTACGACGGCGGCCCGATGTTCGCCGAAGCGTCGCGCGACGGCAAGTCGTGGGTTCCGATCGGCAAAGTCGACTCCGTCGGCCCGCACGAGCTTCCGGTCCCCGCGTCCGTTTTTCCCGCCGAAACGCTCCGCTTCCGCTGGCACGTCTCGCCCCAAAACACCGCGCTCCACGTCATTTCGTACAGCCTCGACGCCAAGCTGCAGGGCCCGCCGACTTCGATGCACGGCGTCACGCGCTACATCTCCGACGCCGACGGACGCGACGTCGGCGGTTCGGTGCGCAACCCGTATTTCGACGAGGACTACGGCGAGCTCGTCGGCGGCGACCGGGCGATAGCGCTGTGGCGCGCGTCGTCCGGTCGCAAGATTCCGCCGTGGCGGCGTCCGCCGGCGAAACGCGCGGGCGGCGTGGCGATCCGCACCGCGGCCAACGAAGCGGAGGCCGTGCAGCTCGTCGTGTCCCCGGGCGTTGACCTCTCCGACGCGCGCGTGAAGCCGGTGGGCGACCTCGACGGCCCCGGCGGCGCGCGCATCCCGATTTCGGCGATCGACATCCTCCGCGTCGGCTACGTGAAGGTGGACGTGGCCACCGACAATCTCGGTCTCCGCGCGCTCTGGCCCGATCCGCTGCCGCCGCAGGACCAGGCTCCGCTCCCGGTGGCCGCGCGGCACAGCCAGCCTTTCTGGATCCGCGCAAAGCCGCCGAAAGGCACGCCGAAAGGGCTTTACCGCGGCCGCCTGCTCGTGGAATGCACTCCGCGCGACGGCGGCGTGCGCCGGTTCGAAGTGCCGTTCGGCGTTGAAGTTTTCGGGTTCGAGATGCCGGACGAAATGACGTGCAAGTCGCATTTCTCCGGGAACATGAACTACCCGTGGAAGTGGCACTTCGCCAAAACGCCGGCCGAAAAGGCCATGGTCTCCGAACGCTACCTCGACGCGCTCGCCTCCTGCCACATGTCGCCGGGCGACCCCACGGGCGGCATGGCGCACCGCAAGACGACGTGGAACGGCAACAAGCCCGTTTTCGACTGGAAGGAGTGGGACGACGCGATGGAGCGCTCGCTCGTCCGCCGCCACTTCAACACGTTCACGGTTCCGGTCGAGGGTCTCGGCGGCGGCTCGTTCCACCGGCGCGTCGAGCCGTCGATCCACGGCGTGCCCGGCACCAACGAGCAGTACCACGCCATCATGGCCGACTACGCGGGCCAGATCGAGCGCCACCTGCGAGATAAAGGCTGGCTCGACAAGGCTTTCGTGTACTGGTTCGACGAGCCGGACGAAAAGGACTACGAATTCGTCGCGGAAGGGATGCGCACGCTCAAGCGCCATGCCCCCGGGCTGCGCCGTTTCATCACCGAACACGCCGCCCCGGAGTTGACCGGACTCGTGAACATCTGGTGCCCGGGCCTTTCGCACTACAGTTCCGAACGCGCCATCGAGCGCAGGGCGGCCGGCGACGAAGTCTGGTGGTACGTCTGCACCGGCCCCAAGGCCCCGTACTGCGGGCTCTTCATCGACCACCCGGCGAACGAAATGCGCATCTGGCTGTGGCAGACGTGGAAGGAAGGCGTGACCGGAATCCTCGTCTGGCACCCGTTCTACTGGACCAGCCCGGAGGCGTATCCGGACGACCCGCAGAATCCGTACCTCGATCCGATGTCGTGGCGCACGTCGTACGACACGCAGCGCGGCCAGAAAGCCCCGTGGGGCAACGGCGACGGAAGGTTCTTCTACCCTCCCCTCGCGATCGCGGACGGCAAGTCGCAGCGCTTCGTCGACGCCCCGCCGGTTTCGTCGTTCCGCGCGGAGGCGATCCGCGACGGAATCGAGGACTACGAGTACTTCACGATGCTGTGGATGCTCGATCCGCTGAACCCGCTGCTCGAAGTGCCGCCGGAAGTGACGCGCTCGCGCACGGAGTTCTCGGCCGACCCGGAGCCGCTCGAAAAGCACCGCCTGAAGCTCGCCCGCGAAATCGAGCGCCTCTCCGCCCGCTGAGCGGGCGGAGGGCGGAGTGCCGCCGCGCGCGACTCAGCGCAGCAGGCCGCAGGGCGGGAGCGGGCCGACGAGCGGCGCC